>NZ_JBJHPC010000804.1:0-2552 GCF_045257485.1 Streptomyces sp. YS-3
GCCCCGGCCCCAGCCGGTCTGGCACAAAGCCCCGCTGCGTGGAGCCAGGACCTCGCCGACGCCCCCAACGGCTGGCTCCTGCGGGACAACGCCATGACCCGCGCCCTGGCCGGCGGCGGCCCCATCCATCTGATGCACACCACAGTCGCCCTCGACGCGATCCGCACCAGCGGCCACCTGTACGCATCATCGGGCTGCCTCGTCGCCGCCCTGTACTGCGCCCCGCTCACTCCCGAGCCGGACGGTCTGCGCCCCCACAACCTCGGCCAGTACCTCCTGGAGACCAAACCGCACACCGACACGCTAGTCATCGAGATCACCCCCGATGCTCCCGTACCGCCCAAGGGCATCGACTACCTGCGCCTGGGCCCCATCCACCTGCGCACCCACCTCCAGCACGCGGCATTCCTGACCCCGGCCGAAAACCAGCAGCTGCGCCAGGCGATCATGGCCCGGCTGCGGGCATCCGCGCCGTTCCTCGACCTCGCCCTAGCCAACGCACGTGGCAGGAGGACCCCGGCCGCGGTGTTCGTCGACCAGCTCGCCGCCGCCGTCCGCCACGTGCCGTTCCTGGGCTACCTGTACTTCGAAGTGCTGTCCGAGTACCTGATGCTCCACTCCACCACCCCCCAGACCCGGGCGTACGCCGAGCGCGGCGAGCTGAACAACCGGCTGTACAAGCACCTGGCGCACGCGGCGATCGACGGCATGGACCAGCTCTTCGACCTCGCCCGCTTCCACCCTGACCACCACCAACTGGCCACGCTGATTCCGCAGATCGACCCCAGCCTCGCGGCGGGCGCGGCCGAGTACACCCGAGACCGCCTGTCCCATCTCTTCGCCTGCTTGGCCCTCGACCCGGGCCAGGACACTGCGGCCTTCACCTTCCGCCGCCAGTCCTTCACCGCGCTCACCGATGCCGCGCCCGGCCTGATGGGGCAGCTCCTGTTCCGCCAGATGCGAATCATGGATCGCTACCCCCAGCTCTACGCCTGCCTGGAGCACGCCAAGGCACTGCAAGCCTGGAACTACTGGAACACCGAAGGCATCCCCACCCCCTTCAACGGCTTCCTCCCCAAAGGGGAGATCGGCATCAACCCCTCCTACCCGCGCGCCGTATACGCGGTGTGGGCGGCCAAGACCTGCTCGAAAGGGCTGCTGCACCCCGTGGAACAACTCGACGTGTCCTTCCTTCCGCGCCTGGCCGACTTGGGCCAGACCGCGATGCGCCGAGACACAGCCGGCCGGGCCGCAGGCCACCTCCAGCCATCCCGCAACCTGGGGCGCCCAGACGGCCTCCGCGAACACCTGCCTTCCAGACAAGGGGCGTTCTGATGGAGAGCCACATACCGAACGCCGGACCGGGCGCCCACTGCCACAGCTGCTGGGTAGACCAGCAGGCACGCCTGGAAGAGGAGAAGGCGAAGGCCGAGGCAAAGGAGCGGGCCACCGAGCGCATGGGCCCGCCGCTGGTCGCCGCAGCGCTGGCGCTGCTGGCGATCGTCAGCCTCTGGTACGGCTTCCTCTGGGCCCTCATCCACCTATTCGGCTGACCTCCCCTACCCGTCAGACTCAGGAGCCCGTCATGCCAACCGACCCTCGAATACGCCGGGTCCTGGCCTGCTTAGCCGCCGCCGTCGCCCTCACCGTCACTCTGGCGGCCGAGGACAGCGGCTGTTCCAGCAGCAGCTCGGGAACGTCCGACAAAGGCGTCACCTACTCCGGCAACGTGCTGCTCGGCCGCTGCACCCAGCGGATCTCCGAACCGTACGTGACTGGCGGACGCATCACCGGATACGCCGACGCCGTCTGCCGGGCCGCTGTCCTGCGCCACGAGCTGACCGTGATTGTCGACAAGCGGACCACCAACGGCTCCTGGGCCGAGCAGCGGCGCGCCGCCTGCCGGGCAGCCCCCGGTATCAACGTCACGAAGAAGGCCACGGTCGCCATCGGCTGCGTGCCAGGGTTCTACCGGACCCGCATAACCGCGTCCGTCGAGATGCTCTCGGACAAGAACGGCGGCGACTCCGGACAGGCCCACACCTCCGGCGTGGCCGTGAACAAGGAGCAGTGCGCATGACCACGGACAAGCCTGCCAAGGACAAGCCCGAGCCCGTCCCCGCGCTCACGCTCGGCGGCAGCTCGACCTCCCTGCCGGTGCGCCTGTGGCACCGCCTCGTCGCGCTGCTGCGGCGCTAGACGCAGCAGCGCAGCCCACTCCACCACGGCGCCCGGCCCTTGCCGTACACGGGGCCGCGCAATCCCCGGATCGTGTGCGATGCGGACTCGGACACCCATCTGCGTGATCGAACCGGCCCCGGCTCGGGCTCTGCAAGGCCCCAGGCGCGAAACCGCACATCAGCCCGAAGAGTTCGCCCCCTCACCACCCGAACGTGCGCCATCGGGGGCCGTTAGTCCGAGCACCTGTCCGAGCGTCACGTCAACGAGGAGGCGTCCATGCCACACCGCATGCACAGCACCGGCAACCAGCCCAAGTTCGAACAGCACCCCGTGTGCGTCGAACAGCCCGCCGCTGTTCGACGCACACGGGG
>NZ_JBJHPC010000805.1:0-2544 GCF_045257485.1 Streptomyces sp. YS-3
GCCCCGCCGCCGTCCCCGGCATGACGGGCCGTGCCACTTCTGCCGCCGCCTTCGTCAGCGACACCGCGCACACCTTGAACTCGGGCTGGAGCGAGATCGGGTCGACCGCGTCGCTGGTCACCGCGTTGATGCTCAGATCCGTGCCGTACAGGTCGTTCCAGTGGAAGGGCGCGAAGCAGCAGCCCGGCCGCACCCGGTCGGTCACTATGGCGGGCAGCACCGCGCGGCCACGCCGAGAGGCGATCTCCACCCCGTCGCCCTCGCTGATACCGAGGCGTTCGGCGTCCTCGGGGTGCACCTCCACGAACGGCGCCGGGTTGAGCTTGTTGAGCTTGGCCACCTTCCCCGTCTTGGTGAGGGTGTGCCACTGATGCTGCAGCCGCCCGGTGTTGAGTACGAACGGGAAGTCGTCGTCGGGCATTTCGGCGGCCGGGATATGCGGGCGCGCGTGGAACACGGCCCGCCCGCTCGACGTCGGGAACACCGGGCCGCCGCCGTCCTCGGCCACGTACCGGATCGGGTTGCGGTCGGGTCCCTCGGCGGTCGGGGCGGGCCACTGCACCGGTGTGGCGCGCAGCCGCTCGTAGGTGACCCCGCGCAGGTCGTAACCGGTCTTCGGATTCCAGGCGCGCTTGATCTCCTCGAAGACGTCCTCGGGGCCGGCGTACGTGAACGCCTCCTCGTACCCCATCGCGCACGCCACGCGCGCGATGATCTGCCAGTCGGGCAGCGCCTCGCCGGGCGGGTCGACGGCCTGCCGGGCGAGGGTGAGGTTGCGCTCGCTGTTGATGAGGACGCCCTCGGCCTCCGTCCACAGAGCGCCCGGAAGCACCACGTCCGCGTAGGCGGTGGTCTCGGTATCGGCGAACACGTCCTGAACGACGACGAACTCGGCCGCGCTCAGCCCCTCGACGACGGTGCGCCGGTTGGCGACGGAGGCGACCGGGTTGGTGCAGATCACCCAGCACGCCTTGATGTCGCCGTCGGCCATCCGCCGGAACAGTTCGACCGTACCGAGCCCCGCCCCGTCCGTGCGCAGCGTGCCCGGCTCCAGCCCCCACAGCTCCTCGGTGAAGGCCCGCTCGTCGTCGACCAGCACCGAGCGCTGGCCGGGCAGCCCAGGGCCCATGTAGCCCATCTCGCGACCGCCCATGGCGTTGGGCTGGCCGGTGAGCGAGAACGGGCCGCTGCCCGGCCGGCATATCGCGCCTGTCGCCAGATGGAGGTTGACCAGGGCGTTGGTGTTCCAGGTGCCGTGCGTGGACTGGTTGAGCCCCATGGTCCAGCAGCTCATCCACTCGCCGGCCTCGCCGATCCACCGCGCCGCCGTACGGATGTCGTCCTCGGGGATGCCGGTGGTCTTGGCGACGCAGCTGGGCGGGTAGTCGGCCAGGAACTCGCCCATGGCGTCCCAGCCCTCGGTGTGCGCGGCTATGAACGCGGGGTCGGTGTGCCCGCCCTCCTGAAGGAGGTGGAGCAGACCGTTGAGCAGGGCGAGGTCCGTACCCGGCTTGATCTGGAGGAAGAGGTCGGCCTTGGCCGCGGTCGCGGTACGGCGCGGGTCGACGACGATCAGCTTCGCCCCCGCCTTGACGCGCTCCATCATCCTCAGGAAGAGGATGGGGTGGCAGTCGGCCATGTTGGAGCCGATGACCAGGAAGACGTCGGCCTTCTCGAAGTCCTGGTACGAGCCGGGCGGACCGTCCGCACCGAGCGACAGCTTGTAGCCGCTGCCGGCACTGGCCATGCACAGCCGGGAGTTGGACTCGATCTGGTTGGTCCCGATGAAGCCCTTGGTCAGCTTGTTGGCCAGATACTGCGCCTCCAGGCTCATCTGGCCCGACACATACAGCGCGACGGCGTCCGGGCCGTGCTCGTCGACGATCGCCCGCAGCCTGCCAGCCGTCTCGGCGATCATCGCGTCGACCCCGGCCGGCACCGGCTCCGCCCCCCGTTCACCCCGTACCAGCGCGGTGCTCAGGCGCCCGGGAGCCGCCAGCATGTCCGCCGTCGTCGCCCCCTTGGTGCACAGTCGACCGGAATTGGCGGGGTGTGCCTTGTCGCCGGAGGCCTTGAGCACCGTGCGCCGGCCATCCGGCCCCACGGTGATGTCGAGGACCATCCCGCAGCCCACACCGCAGTACGAGCAGACCGTGCGCACCTGGTCGGTGGCGGCCCGCGTGCCCTGTGCGGTCAACGGGTGTCCCCTCTCGTCTCGGCCGGGATCCCTTGGGCTCCGACCGTACGAAATGCCCGTTACTTCGATGTCACGTGCGGCGATCACGAGTGGTTACGTCGGCCACACTAAACGCGCCCCGATGCTGTGAGCACCTGTGTGCGACTGCGGCACGCCTCCGATGTCGGACATCACGAGGTGCCCGGGTCAGATGTGAGGAGCACGGCCGAACGCTCACCTACGAAGGTCGAAACCGTTGGAGACCTTGCTTACGTAGGGAAACTTCGCCTACGTAGAAGAAGTCCATGCCCTCGTAGGTCGAGCCCACGACTCAATGGACGAGGGGACGAGGGGACGAGGGGACGAGG
>NZ_JBJHPC010000806.1:0-2540 GCF_045257485.1 Streptomyces sp. YS-3
CGGGTGAKTGGATCTCCCCGTGGCCGTTAGGATTTCGACCATGGCGGCCACTGGATCCGAGAAGCAGGGGGCGAACGACGTGAAGTCCTTCTACGTATCGACCCCCATCTACTACGTCAACGACGCTCCTCACCTGGGCCACGCCTACACGACCGTCGCAGGCGACGTGCTCACGCGCTGGCACCGTCAGCGCGGCGAGAAGGTGTGGTACCTCACCGGCACGGACGAGCACGGTCAGAAGATCATGCGCACGGCCGACGCGAACGGGGTCACCCCGCAGGAGTGGTGCGACAAGCTCGTCGAGGAGGCCTGGAAGCCCCTCTGGGAGCACCTGGAGATCGCGAACGACGACTTCATCCGGACGACGGAGAAGCGGCACACCGACCGGGTGCAGGAGTTCGTGCAGGACCTGTACGACAAGGGCGAGATCTACAAGGGCGGCTACGAGGGCCCGTACTGCGTGGGCTGCGAGGAGTACAAGCTCCCCGGGGACCTCATCGAGGCCGAGGACGGCACCAAGCTGTGCCCCGTCCACAAGAAGCCGGTGGAGATCCTCAAGGAGGAGAACTACTTCTTCAAGCTGTCCGAGTACGGCCCGAAGCTCCTGGAGTTCTACGAGGCGAACCCGGGCTTCATCCAGCCCGAGTCGGCCCGCAACGAGGTCCTGAACTTCGTGAAGCAGGGCCTGCAGGACCTGTCGATCTCCCGGTCGGCCTTCGACTGGGGCGTCCCGATCCCGTGGGACGACAAGCACGTCATCTACGTGTGGGTCGACGCCCTCCTGAACTACGCCACGGCCGTCGGCTACGGCGCCAACCAGGAGAAGTTCGAGCAGACCTTCCCGGCCAACGTGCACCTGGTCGGAAAGGACATCCTCCGCTTCCACGCGGTCATCTGGCCCGCGATGCTGATGGCCAACGGCCTGCCCGTGCCCGGCCAGGTCTTCGGGCACGGCTGGCTGATGGTCGGCGGCGAGAAGATGTCCAAGTCGAGCCTCACCGGCATCAAGCCGCAGGATCTGACCTCGCACTTCGGCGTGGACGCCTACCGCTGGTACTTCCTGCGCGCCATCGCCTTCGGCCAGGACGGCTCGTTCTCCTGGGAGGACTTCACCGCCCGGTACACCTCGGAGCTCGCCAACGACTACGGCAACCTCGCCTCGCGCGTTGCGGCCATGGTCGGCAAGTACTTCGGGGGCACGCTGCCCGCGGCGACCGCCGCCGGCGAGGCCGAGCAGGCGATCGCCGACGGTCTGGTGAAGGCCGTGACCGTGGCGGACCGGAAGATCGGCGAGGAGCTGGACTTCCAGGGCGGCATCCTGGCCGTCTTCGACTTCGTGAAGCAGGTCAACGGCTACATCACGGAGCAGGAGCCGTGGAAGGTGGCCAAGGACGAGTCGGAGGAGGGCCGGGCGCGCCTGGCGACCATCCTCTACACCGCCGCCGAGGCGCTGCGCGCGGTCGCGGTCCTGCTGAACCCGGTCATGCCCGACACCTCGCAGAAGCTGTGGGAGTCGCTGGGCGCCGAGGCGGCCGGTCTGGGCGCGCTGGCCGACCAGCGGGTGCAGGACGCGGGCGACTGGGGCCGGCTGCCGGTCGGCGCGACGGTGACGAAGGGCGCGGTGCTGTTCCCGCGTCTGGAGGAGAAGCCGGCGTAACGCGCGCGTGAAAGGCCCGGAACCCCGCCCCCGCGCTCCCAGGAGCCGACGGGAGCCCCTGGTTCCGGGCCTTTCCGCTGCCCTCCCCGGGTTGCGGGCCGCGTCCTGGGCGCGCACGCTGCGCACATGGAGTACGTACTGAGGGGGTGCCCGCAGTGACGAGGAGTACCGACCAGCAGCAGGCGGAGGAAGAACGCCGCCGCGAGGAGCTCCTGGCCAAGGTCCGCGAGGCGAACCGGCAGAGCACCAGCCGCCCGTGCGGCCCGCCGTCGCCGGACCCGGTGGGCCCGGCCGACGACTGACCCGGGGACGGGCTCAGCGGGCCAGGGCCGCCGCGTCCCCCATCACGACCACCGGAGTGCGCGCCGGGTCCAGGGCGCGCAGCAGCTGCCGCATCCGCTCCCTGGGCAGCGCCACACAGCCGTGCGTCGGCCCGCCGTGGTCGACGTGGAGCCAGATCCCGCCGCCCCGTCCGGCGCCGAGCGGACGGGTCCAGTCCAGCGGGGTGGTGCCGGGCCGGCGGTTGTAGTTGACCGCCACCACGTAGTCGAAGGACCCGTCGAGGGATTCGCCCTCGACGCCGGTGCCGCGCGCGGTGAAGGCCGAGGTGCGGTCGTACGGCAGCCGGGTGCCGGGGTCGGCGAGCCTGCCGCCCGCGTCGGTCAGGCCGAACACCCCGACGGGCGAGCGCAGATCGCCCGCACGGTGTTCGCCGGTCCAGCCGCGCGCCGCGTTGCGGGCGGGCCAGGGGCCGGCCGCGGGGAGCCAGCCCTTCACCGGGTCGCGGGTGTAGAGGACGGCGGTGGACCGGCTGGCGTCGGCTCCCTCGCCGGTGACGACGAGCGCCTGGGTGCTGGCGGCGGGGAGACGGGCCCGGGTGGCG
>NZ_JBJHPC010000807.1:0-2540 GCF_045257485.1 Streptomyces sp. YS-3
CACCAGCGCCGTCTCCCCCGCGATCTCCTGGCACATTCGATACGTCTCGACCGCCGATTCCGTTCCCGCGAACTTCACGCCGCTGGCGTCGCCGGGGGCCGGCGCACCGGCCTCCACATCCCCCACCAAACGCCAGTTGAGCAGGCGATTCGCCGCCAGCCGGGCATGCGTCTCGGCGATCCTGAAACGCACCCACGGCTCGTCAACCCTGCGCCGCCCGGTCACCGGATCGGGGGTACGGGCCCGAGTCAGCGCCGCCTCGAAGAACGCCTCGGCCTGCATGCCGATCGCGGCGAGCGCGACCCGCTCGTGGTTGAGCTGGTTGGTGATCAGACCCCATCCACCGTTCTCCTCGCCGACCAGGTTCCCGGCCGGCACGCGGATCCCGTCGTAGTAGGTGGCCGTCGTCGTCAGGTCGCCCACGGTCCGGATCGGGGTCCAGGAGAAACCGGGCGCGTCGGTCGGGACCAGGATGATCGAGATGCCGCGGTGCTTGGGGGCCGCCGGGTCCGTACGGCAGGCGAGCCAGATCCAGTCGGCGTTCTGGGCGTTGGAGGTGAAGATCTTCTGGCCGTCGATCAGCCAGTCCTCGCCGTCCCGTACGGCCCGGGTGCGCAGCGAGGCGAGGTCCGTCCCGGCCTCCGGTTCGCTGTAGCCGATGGCGAAGACGAGCTCGCCGGCGAGGATCCGGGGCAGGAAGAACGCTTTCTGCCCCTCGGTCCCGTAGCGCATCAGAGTCGGTCCGACCGTGTTGAGCGTGACCATCGAGACGGGGGCGCCGGCGCGGTACGCCTCGTCGAAGAAGACGAACTGCTCGTCGGGCCCGCGCCCCTGGCCGCCGTACTCCACGGGCCAGCCGAGCCCGAGCATCCCGTCGGCCCCGATACGGCGGAGCAGGGCGCGTTGCGCCGTGGGGTCGGTGGCGGTGCCGGTGCCGGTGTCGGCGCCGGTCGACGCAGGGTTCGCAGGGGCGCCGTCCTCCCGATCACCTGTCCGCGAGGCCTCCGTGCGGCCTGCGTCTTGCGCCATGACCGTACGGAAGTACGAGCGGAGTTCGGCACGCAGGCGCTGCTGGCGTTCGGTCGGGGCGAGGTGCACGACGGCGGCCTCCGGGGTCCGGACGTACGCTACGAGTCGGGGTCGGGTTTCTGACTGTCCGTCAGATACGGTGCGGGTGTCAATGCCCGCGCTCGCACTCACGCCCGTACGCGCGCGCTCACACCAGTACGGGCGAGCTCATGCCCGTACGCACGAGCTCATGCCTCTACGCGCGCGTGCTCACGCGCGGGGCCGCGCTCGCCCCGCCCCGCCCTACGCCTCCCGGACACACGACTGCCCGGACGGCAGCGCCACAGCGCCACCACCCGGGCAGTCGTTCACCCCACTGACCCCGACCCCGAGGGCCCCCGGCTCACCAGAGGTTGGTGAAGTTGACCGACACGTTGTCCTGACGGAGCGCCGTGAAGGCGGAGCCGTTCACCTGGGCGGTGTTGCTCTGGTTCGAGGCGCCCGAACCCACAGCCTGCTGCTGTGTGGTGGACGAGTTCCCGCTGTTGTTGTGTCCGACCCCGCTCCCGCTGATGGTCGCCACTGCCGCGTTCGATCCGTGGTCCGCAAAGGAGCCGTTGTCCGCGGTGGCGACTCCGGTGAAGAGCCCCACGGCGAGAGGCAGGGCGGCGACGGCGGCGATGACGCGGGCGGTGCGGATGCTTGCCATGTCTTTTCCTCCAGGAACCAGAAGTACGGCTTGTTCCAGGGAAGTTGGCCGACCGCCCCGGACGCTGCTGCGACGTCGCGTCATCAGAGTTGCCCACCGAATCCCCGGCGAACCAGCCAAGTCGTCGCGTTTCGCCCGCAAGCGTGAGGACTTGTCGATAAACCACCAACTTGCTTTCTCAGCCCCAAAAGGGGCCTGCCGACACGGACACGCCATGCCCCTCACCGGCCGACCAGGGAGGAGAAGCGTTTCAGCACACTTTCGGCCAAACTTCCGCGCCGCTCCACCGCCACCGGGGCGGCAGACACCCGTTTCCCGCACGCCACACGCCCACCTTCCACCCCGCCCGAATCGGCGTCCGCCCAGCCCAAGCCCTCATTTCCGGTCACGCGGCGGCCGTCTCTCCGTCCGATCCCGCACACCCACCGATCACTCTCCGTCGCCATCCGAACCCGGATCGTTTCCCGCTTCCCTTTTTCGAACACTCGTACGAACATAGAAGGCATGGCCACCATCGACCGGCATGCCTCCACCCTGGCCCTCGCCCACGCTCTCTCCGTCGCCGAGCGCGGGCTCCCCGTCATCCCGCTGTCCCGTTCGAAGCTCCCCGCGCTGCGCTCCCCGCACCACGACGAGCCGCAGCCCGCGCTCTGCCGGGGCGAGTGCGGGCTGCCGGGGCACGGGGTGCACGACGCGACCACGGACCCGGCGGCCGTACGCGCGCTCTTCGCCGCCGCGCCCTGGGCCACCGGGTACGGCATCGCGTGTGGCCGCCCGCCGCACAACCTCATCGGCATCGACCTGGACACGATGAAGCCGGGGC
>NZ_JBJHPC010000808.1:0-2514 GCF_045257485.1 Streptomyces sp. YS-3
GCCGGGGCCGGGGCCGGGGCATGAACAGCGTGAGCTGCAGCTGGTCGAGCACAGCGCGCCCCACGACGGGTTCGCCGGAGGGTTCGACGGGGCGCCTCAGCTGTGGGGCGGGGACGCCATCGAGACGGCGTGGACGGAAGCCGGCGCCGAGCGCCTGGCGGTCATCCGTGACGGCGAGGTGCTGCACCAGGGGCGTCACGCACTGACCCGGACCACCATTGGTGAGCCGAGGATGACCACCGCCATCGGGGCCGATGGCGTGATCGGGGCGGCCGTCGTCGTCGAGCGGAACTACACACCCGCCCAGCGTGAGGAGCTGGAACGGCGGATCATCCAGCGCGCGCACGAGCTGTAACAGGCCAGGCCGCGGTGGTCGCCGTGGTCGGTAGGGTGACCGAGGCGGGGGGGCGGGTGGCTGGCGTGTAGCCGGTGACGGAACGTCCGCCCCGCGCTCCCACCCTTGGCCGCACCTGAGTTAGCAGTTGCGTCGGCCGCCGGTCTCACGGCGCGCGCGGGCGGCAATGGTTTGCCGCCTCTTTGCTTATTGCCAGGGGCCGGGGAGGACGCCGATGTTGCCGCGGAGGAGGCCGGTGTTGAGGAGGCCGTAGGGGCCGCCGATGCCGGTGCCGAGGAGGCCGTAGTTGCCGAGGAGGCCGGGGTTGGGGGGGTTGTCGGCGGCCTGAGCGGGAGTGGCCAGCACGATGCTGGACAGCGCGAGAAAGACAGTTGCCGCCATAGCGGCGACCAACCGGCGAATGGTGCTCATGATGCCTCCCAAAGGCGTGCGCCGTATCGGCGCATGGGGTGAATTGGCAGCTTTCCACACCCCTCAGCCCCTCGCACCCACACGCAACGGCGCCCGGAAGCCCCCAGGGGCGTACCAGAACCCCCTGTGCGCCCCCGGTGCCTGACAGGCGAGCAACAGACCCATCAAACACGTCCTAGCTGAAGCAGGTGCGGTCCCGGCCTGGCACACCCGCGTCACCCCCCCATGGGCAACACGAGTTGCCATGCACCCCTGTGCGCGTCTGTGCGCGCCGATCTCTGCCTTGGCAGTCCACGATCAGACGATCGAAGACGGGAGCGGCGAAGGGGAGCGCAGGCTCTCCTCGATTCGGGGCAGCGAGTCGAGCGTGACGAACACAGTCGCCCCCTTATGCCGACCCAGCCAGTAGGCCAGGTACTCACCCGAGTTCGTACTCACCGCTCCCGCCCCTGCCAGCAGCGGATGCTTCTCCGCCCACAGCGAGGACACCGCCATCAACGGCCCACGCCGCCCATCCGCACGGGCCGTGACGCTCCCCGGCTAGCTCCACCCGGCCCGGTTGTGCGACCCTCACGTGCCGGGGCCTGGTGGACACGGTCCACGCAACCGCAGGCTGTGGCCGTGACGGAACACCAGCCCCCGGGCACGAGCCCAGGGCCTCCGGACCGCAGCCGTGCTGTGCGCCGGCGCCGGCGCCGGCCGACGATGACCTGTGTGGGGGTGGTGCGGGCATTCGGCGCCGTGGAGGGCGAACCTCAGCCGCCGAGGGCCTGGCAAAGCGTTGCGTGGCAGTCGATGACCTGGTCGACGCCGACGACTTGAAGGGTGCGCAGCACTGGGGCGGTGGGTGCGGCCAGTCGCAGCCAGCCGCCTGCCTCGCTGGTGTCGTGGTGGGCCGTGATGAGCATGTTGATGCCGCTGGAGTCCATGAAGCTGACCCGGCTCAGGTCCACCACGATGCGTGCGAGGGCAATGCTGGCTGCCTCGAGGGCTTGCTGGAACCGGTCCATGGTGTGGTAGTCGATCTCGCCGGCCGGAGCCAGCACGCAGATGCCATTGGTGGTGGTGGAGATGACCGACAACTCACCGGGCCGCTGATGGGGCTCAGCAGGCCCGGTATCCGCCATTCGTCCCTCGCTCATGACCGCGATACTGGCACACCCGATGCTTCTCCTGGGGGAGCGCCCCCGCACCGTACGGGCGCTGCCCCGATGAGGGGAGGCAGCCAAGGGATAGAGGGCGTGCAAGGTGCATGTGCGGGTACGCGCGGGGACGTGAACGGGGCGGGACAAAAGCCGGTCAGCGTGGAAGCAGCCACCGTGCGGGAGGAAGAGCACCATCTTCGGGCGAGACCCGAAGACCATCACGAAACAGTCCGTTTCGAGATGAAACAACGGACGAAAGAGACCTCTGAGCCACCCGCCACCCGATAGGAAGCACCGTGAACAGCCAGGGCGCAGCTGGGTTTCAGCGTTTGATGCGTCCGCGGATGGCGAGGACGGCGAGGGCGAGGAGGATGGGTTCGAAGAGACGGGAGCCCATCTCGGTGTAGGTGCCCCCGGTGGTGAGGTTCTGTCCGGAGGAGCGGAAGACCACCGAGTTCACCGCGATGCGGGTGGCTTTCTCCGCGCGGGTTCCGGTCATGCGCTGTGACCATCGTTCGTGCAGGACGGGCTTAGGGGTGTGGGTGCTCAGCGCGATGTTGCTGCCGTGGAGGGTGCCGGTGGTGACGGGGTCGGGCTCGTGGG
>NZ_JBJHPC010000809.1:0-2499 GCF_045257485.1 Streptomyces sp. YS-3
GCCACGGTCGTGGCCCACCCCTCGCTCCCCCTCCTCTACGTCGCCGACCGCGACGGGAAGACGGCCGTCACCTGTCTGCCCCTGGGCCACGGCGGCAGACCCGACGACGAGGGCACGACGGCGCTCTGGGTGCGCGGCACCGCCCCGCACCACAAAGGCCTCGCCGTCCACCCGGCCGGCACCCACCTCTATGTGAGCGACCCGGGCGGGCGCGCCCTGAACGTCTTCGCGCTCCGCCCGGACGGCCGGGCCGACTCCGACGGCCCGTCGCTGACCCTTCAGGTACCGCCCGCGCCGGGCCCGCTCGCGGTCCACCCTGCGGCGGGCTGCCTCTACTTCGCGGACCGCGAGACGGGCACGCTCCACCGCGCCGCCCTCACCCCCGACGGCCTGCTCGCCCCGGACACCGGCCCCGAGCCGCTGCCGGGGCTCACGGCCCCGCACTGCACGGGCGTCGCGGTGCACCCCCGCGGCACGTACCTCTACGCCTCCGCCACGATCACGCTCGCGGTGACGGAGCTGGACCCGCGCACGGGCCGGCCGTCCGGGCGCCCGGTCACGCTCCCGCTGCCGCGCCACCGACCGTGACGGTGATCTCGTGCACCGAGTTGCGTGCCCCGGGCGGCGGCTGGACGCGTCCGTCGCGGTCGGTGGCGCGGGCGCGGACGCGGTGACGGCCGGGCGGCAGCCGCAGGGTGAGGGTGAAGGGCTGCCAGGCGGGGTCGGGCCCGAGGGGTTCGAGGGCGGCGGGCCGCCAGGGCCCGTCGTCCACGCTGACGTCGAGTGAGACGACCTCCCCGACGCTCCACGCCCGCCCGACCAGTTCCACTGCCTCCCCGGGCAGCCGCTCCCCGTCCCGCGGGCTGAGGATCTTGCTGCCGACGTCCACCGCGCGTACCGGACGGGCCGTGGACTCGCCCGGGTGGACGCGGGTGTAGAAGCGTGTGGTGAACATGTGGTCCGGCCGCTCCTCGGCCAGGACGATCCGGGTCAGCCACTTCACCGAGTTCGTGCCGAACATCCGGGGCACCACGGTCCGCAGCGGGTGCCCGTGCCGGGCGGTGAGCGGCTCGCCGTTCATCTCGTACGCGAGGAAGACGTCCCGCCGGGCGGTCTCCAGCGGCAGGTCCTTCACGTACGACAGCCCGTCCACGCCGTCGAACGAGCCGGTGTCCGCGCCCTCGAACCACACGTGCCGCGCGGCGGCGAGCGGTACGGCCCGGTCGAGGAGGGCGGACAGGTCGAACCCGGTCCACCGCAGGTTGGCCACGGCCCGGGTCGGCACTTCGGGCGCGAACGGGTTGCCGAAGCACTCGTGGAACGCGGTGAAGCGGCGGGCGGGCAGCGCCAGGACGTCGTCGAGCCCCAGCCGCAACGGCTGCTCGACGAGCCCTTCCACGGACAGGCTCCAGAAGCCGGGGTCGAGGTCGGGCACGCCGAGATGGGCGCGGACGAAGACATGGTCGACGGGGGTGAGGTAGTCCGTGACATCGGTGAAGTCCCGTACGTCCAGCGCCTGTTCACCCATCGCCCGTCCCCGTCGCCGCCGTCTACAGCCCGCGGGCGACCTCCGTCGCCCAGTACGTCAGGATCATGTTCGCACCCGCCCGCTTGATTCCCGTCAGAGTTTCGAGGATCGCCCGGTCACGGTCGATCCAGCCCTTCTCCGCGGCGGCCTCGACCATCGCGTACTCACCGCTGATCTGGTAGGCGGCGACGGGCACGTCCACGGACTCGGCGACCCTGGCGAGGACGTCGAGGTACGGTCCGGCCGGCTTGACCATGACCATGTCGGCGCCCTCCTCCAGGTCGAGGGCGAGCTCGCGCAGGGACTCGCGGACGTTGGCGGGGTCCTGCTGGTAGGTCTTGCGGTCCCCGCGGAGGGAGGAGCCGACGGCCTCGCGGAAGGGCCCGTAGAAGGCGGAGGAGTACTTGACGGTGTACGCGAGGATGGAGACGTCCTCGTGGCCGGTCTGGTCCAACGCGTCGCGGACCACCCCGACCTGACCGTCCATCATGCCGCTGGGGCCGACGACGTGGACGCCGGCGTCGGCCTGGACCTGGGCCATCTCGGCGTACCGCTCCAGGGTGGCGTCGTTGTCGACGCGGCCCTCGTCGTCGAGGACGCCGCAGTGGCCGTGGTCGGTGTACTCGTCGAGGCAGAGGTCGGACATGACGATGAGGTCGTCGCCGACCTCCTCCCGCACCGCGCGGATGGCCACCTGGAGGATCCCGTCGGGGTCCGTCCCGGCGGTCCCGAGGGCGTCCTTCTTGTCGTCCTCGGGCACCCCGAAGAGCATGATCCCCGCGACCCCGGCCTCCACGGCCTCGACGGCGGCCTTGCGCAGGGTGTCGAGGGAGTGCTGGACGACGCCGGGCATGGCCTCGATGGGTACGGGCCGGTCGATGCCCTCACGCACGAAGGCGGGGAGGATCAGGTCGGCGGGGTGCAGCCGGGTCTCGGCGACCATGCGGCGCATGGCGGGGGTGGTGCGGAGG
>NZ_JBJHPC010000810.1:0-2491 GCF_045257485.1 Streptomyces sp. YS-3
TCCCGGCACCGCCCCCCGCGAACCCCGCGCCACTGCCGCACCACTCGGTGCCGCAGCACGCCGCGCCGCAGCAGACGGTGCCGCACCACGCGGTGCCGCACCACGCCGTGACGCCCGCGCCGGTGTTCCACGCGCCCGCGCAGCACCAGCACWCGCAGCAGCACCCGGCGCCGCAGCACCACCCAGCCGCACATCACCCGGCACCGCAGCACCACCCAGCCGCGCACCACCCCGCGCCCACGCCGCCGCTGCACCACGTTCCGGCCGCGCAGCCCCCCGTGCATCACGAGCACGCGACGCCCCCCGTGCATCACGAGCACGCGACGCCGCCGGTGCACCACCGCCCGGACGTGCCCAAGCCGCCGGCCCCCAGGCCGCCGATGACGCAGGTACCACCGCCCGCGCACCAGCCGCCCGCGCACCAACCTCCGGTCGCCCAGCCTCCGGTGGTCGCCCCGCCCGTGGCCACGCCGCCGATGGTGACGCCGCCGGTGACGGTCCCGCCGAAGGCCGAGCAGCCGCAGGCGCAGGTGCCGCCGCACGCGCAGGTGCCGCCGCACGCGCAGACGCTGCCGCAGGCGCAGAATCCGTCGGTGGCCAGGCCCGAGGTGCCCGCCAAGCCCGAGGTGCCGGCTCACCAGTCCGCGCCGCCGTCGCACGGCGTGGCCCCGCAGGTGACCCGGGCGATGCCGCCGCAGCCCGTACGCCCGTACCGGCCCCGGCATGCCGCACCCGCCGCCCATTCCGCCCCCGCGGTCCACGAGATGCCGGGCCGTCCGCAGCTCGCCGCGACCGGTGGTGACGCGAACCTGCTGGGCGTGGCCGGAGTCGCCGCCCTGGGGCTGCTGGTCGGCGGCGGGATCCTCTACCGCAGGGGCACGGCCGCGGCAGCCGTCCGCAACGGCTGGTAGGCGAGGAGGGGGGCCGGGAGAGCCGGAGGGCGCTCTCCCGGCCAGGGGGGACGGTGACGTACCGTCACATCCAGGGTGCTCGTCCACGGCACGAAAGAGCCGACGGCTGACGGACGGGCACCTTTTCACGCGCTTTCGAGTGCACCACACCGCCGTCGCCCCGCCGGGCCGTGTTCACCCGTTCGGCGGGTACTTCACACGGACGGGGCGACGAGACGACGAGGCGTCCCGCGCGCGAACCCGCCGTACGCGCGCTTTCCTCTCCCGTTCTTCCGCGTACCCCATATAGGGGGATCAGCGCACCCAACGGATTATCTTCCCGATCAGCGCAATAAGAATATTTTCGGGCTGGGTATATCGGGTATGGGGATCCGTCGTGGAGGAGTGGACATGCGCCAGGGGAAGCACCGCAACGGAATGAGCGGCATCACGAAGCACCGGCGGAAAAGCCCGTCCGCCGCCGCAATCCGCCGGGCGCTGGGAGCGGTTGTGGCGGCCGGAGCGCTCGTCTCCTGTCTCGCCGCCGCTCCTCCGACCCGCGACCCCGGGTCCGCCGGAGGCTCCGAGCCCGGCCCCAAGCACCCCTCCACCACCTGGTTCGGCGCGTTCCTGGAGTCCGACGAGCGCGGTGTGCAGCGCATGGGGGAGCTGGAGAGATGGCTCGGGGGAGCCGATCTGAGGGTGGGTCACACCTATCTGCCCGGGGATTCCTGGAGCGACATCGAGGGCCATGCGCATTTCCTGGAGAGGTGGGCCGGCTGGCGGCGCCAGCGCCAGGACCGGCTTTTCGTCCTCAATGTTCCCATGCTGGCCCACAACGAGGCGGGCGTCTCCGACAACGGCGTCCGCAGACTCCTGAGGCAGGGCCAGGAGGGCCTTTTCGACGAGCATTTCAAGAAACTCGCCGAACGCCTGGTCGCACTGAACATCCCGGACACGGTCATCGTGCTGGGCTGGGAGATGAACGGCACCACCTATACCCACCGCTGCGGGCCCGACCCGGAGGCGTGGAAGGCGTACTGGCGGCGCGCGGTCACCGCGATGCGCTCGGTGCCGGGCCAGAAGTTCCGCTTCGACTTCGCGCCGAGCCGGGGACGGGACGCTGTTCCGTGGACCGCGTGCTACCCGGGTGACGACGTCGTGGACGTGATCGGCATGGACTCCTACGACCAGCCGCCGGGCCAGAGCTTCGACGAACAGGTCAAGGAACCGTACGGCCTCCAGCAGCACGTGGACTTCGCCGCCGCGCACAAGAAGCAGATCTCCTATCCGGAGTGGGGGCTCTTCCGCAACGGGGACAACCCTGAGTACATGCGGCGGATGCTCGAATGGATGGACGTCCACAACCCGCTGTACAACACCATCACCGACTACTGCCCGCACGGGGTGTGGCAGTGCGACGCCAACCCGAAGGCGGCGAAGGTGTACCGGGCGGTGCTGTTCGGCCGCACGGAACCGAACCCGACACCGCCGGTGACGCCTCCGGTTACGCCCCCGATGACGCCGCCAGTCACGCCGCCGGTGACCCCGCCCGTAACCCCGCCGGTGGCTCCCCCCGAGACGTCACCCGTGACCCCGCC
>NZ_JBJHPC010000082.1:0-18338 GCF_045257485.1 Streptomyces sp. YS-3
CCTCGGCGCCCCCACCCGGCTTCTCGTTCTCGCTGCTCACAGCCAAATTCCTACCAGACACCACTGACAGCGGCCCGGCCCCGGACGCACCGCGGCCCCGGACCGCACCGGTCCGGGGCCGCCGTGGAGCCGGGTCGGTTACAGACCCGCGGCCGTGCGCAGCGCGTCCACGCGGTCCGTGCGCTCCCAGGTGAAGTCGGGGAGCTCGCGGCCGAAGTGGCCGTACGCGGCGGTCTGGGCGTAGATCGGGCGGAGCAGGTCGAGGTCGCGGATGATGGCCGCCGGGCGGAGGTCGAAGACCTCGGTGATGGCGGTCTCGATCTTGTCCGTGTCGACCGTGGCGGTGCCGAAGGTCTCGACGAAGAGGCCGACCGGCTCGGCCTTGCCGATCGCGTACGCGACCTGGACCTCGCAGCGGGCCGCGAGGCCGGCGGCGACGACGTTCTTCGCCACCCAGCGCATCGCGTACGCGGCGGAGCGGTCGACCTTGGACGGGTCCTTGCCGGAGAAGGCGCCGCCGCCGTGGCGGGCCATGCCGCCGTAGGTGTCGATGATGATCTTGCGGCCGGTGAGGCCGGCGTCGCCCATCGGGCCGCCGATCTCGAAGCGGCCGGTCGGGTTGACCAGCAGGCGGTAGCCGTCCGTGTCGAGCTTGATGCCGTCCTCGACGAGCTGCTTGAGCACGTGCTCCACGACGAACTCGCGGATGTCGGGGGCGAGCAGCGAGTCGAGGTCGATGTCGCTCGCGTGCTGCGAGGAGACGACGACGGTGTCGAGGCGGACGGCCTTGTCGCCGTCGTACTCGATGGTGACCTGGGTCTTGCCGTCGGGGCGCAGGTAGGGGATGGTCCCGTTCTTGCGCACCTCGGAGAGCCGGCGCGAGAGGCGGTGCGCCAGGTGGATCGGGAGCGGCATCAGCTCGGGCGTCTCGTCGCAGGCGTAGCCGAACATCAGGCCCTGGTCGCCGGCGCCCTGCTTGTCGAGCTCGTCCTCGTCGCCCTCGACACGCTTCTCGTACGCGGTGTCGACGCCCTGCGCGATGTCCGGGGACTGCGCGCCGATGGAGACCGAGACGCCGCAGGACGCGCCGTCGAAGCCCTTCTTCGACGAGTCGTACCCGATCTCCAGGATCTTGTCCCGGACCAGCTGGGCGATGGGCGCGTACGCCTTGGTCGTGACCTCGCCCGCGACGTGGACCAGACCCGTGGTGATCAGGGTCTCCACGGCGACACGGGACGTCGGGTCCTCGCGCAGGAGCGCGTCGAGGATCGTGTCGCTGATCTGGTCAGCGATCTTGTCGGGGTGACCCTCGGTCACGGACTCCGAGGTGAACAGACGACGGGACACAATGCTCCCTGGGGTTGCAGCGGCTGCTGGCTGATCATGGGTGGAACGGGCCGGAGGCTGCGCCCGACGTCATTCCACCACCAGTTTATCGGTCGGTGCCGCTCACCGGGCCACTTGTCTCGCACATTGAAAGCTCTGTGACCTGCGACACCGCGTGCCGCGGTACGGGAATCGGTCTCCATCGGCGGCTCGCGGAGCGGTTTTTGGCGGGTTTGGCACCGCCCTCGGGTGGCGGGTGAATTTATCCGAAACGCGGGGCGACGAGATCCCACACCACGTCGGCGAGTGCCTCTTTCGGCCCGTACGGGACCGGGGTCTCCGTCCCGTCGGCGGCCAGCACGACCGCCTCGTTCTCCTCGGCACCGAAGGTCTTGCGCTCCCCCACCTCGTTGACGACCAGCAGGTCGCAGCCTTTTCGCGTCAGCTTGCGGCGGCCGTTGGCCAGGACGTCGTCGGTCTCGGCGGCGAAGCCGACGATCACCTGGCCCGGGCGTGTCCGGTCGGCGGAGAGCTCGGCGAGGACGTCGGGGTTGCGGACCAGGGTGAGCGGTGCGGGCTCCTCGCCGTCCTTCTTCTTGATCTTCCCGGCGGCGTACGTCTCCGGCCGGAAATCGGCCACGGCCGCCGCCATGACCACCGCGTCCGCGTCCGCGGCGGCCTTCAGCACGGCCTCCCGCAGTTGAACGGCGGTGCCCACCCGGACGACGTCGGCACCGGCCGGGTCGGGCAGCCCGGTGTTGGCCTCGATCAGCGTGACGCGGGCGCCCCGGGCCACGGCGGTGCGGGCCAGGGCGTACCCCTGCTTCCCGGAGGAACGGTTCCCCAGGTAGCGGACCGGGTCCAGCGGCTCGCGCGTGCCGCCCGCGCTGACCACCACATGGCGGCCTTCGAGGTCCCGCTCGCCGGTCCCGCGGGCCAGCACCCTGCGGCACACCTCGAAGATCTCGCCGGGGTCGGGCAGCCGGCCCTTGCCGGTGTCGACGCCGGTGAGGCGGCCGACGGCGGGCTCGATGACGACCGCGCCCCGGCGGCGCAGCGTCGCCACGTTCTCCTGGGTGGCGGGGTGCTCCCACATCTCGGTGTGCATCGCCGGGGCGAAGACGACCGGGCAGCGGGCGGTGAGCAGGGTGTTGGTGAGCAGGTCGTCGGCGAGGCCGTGGGCCGCCTTGGCCAGCATGTCGGCGGTGGCGGGGGCGACGACGACGAGGTCGGCCTGCTGGCCGATCCGTACGTGCGGCACCTCGTGGACGTCGTTCCACACCTCGGTGGAGACCGGGTGCCCGGAGAGCGCCGACCAGGTGGCCGCCCCCACGAAGTGCAGCGCCGACGCGGTCGGCACCACGCGCGTGTCGTGCCCGGACTCGGTCAGCCTGCGCAGCAGCTCGCACGCCTTGTAGGCGGCGATCCCGCCGCTGACCCCCAGAACGACCTTCGGCTTGTCCACCGCGTCTCCCCGCATTCGGATACGTACCCCCCTATGACACACCACAGGCCCGGCAGTCACACTGCCGGGCCTGTGGTCACACGTTTTCGAAGCCTTACTGGGCCGGGCCCTCGATGGCCTCGGAGGTCAGCAGACCCGCGTTGATCTCACGAAGCGCGATGGAGAGCGGCTTCTCGTGGACGTGGGTGTCCACCAGGGGGCCGACGTACTCCAGCAGGCCCTCACCGAGCTGCGAGTAGTACGCGTTGATCTGACGGGCGCGCTTGGCCGCGTAGATCACGAGGCTGTACTTCGAGTCGGTTGCTTCGAGCAGCTCATCAATCGGCGGGTTGATGATGCCCTCGGGCGTGGTGATGGAAGAGGACACGTCTGCCTTCCGAAGGGGTGAAAAATCAAAGAACTTTCATCAAGGCTAGCAGCTCGCGCGCTACATCCTCGACGGAGGTATTGACCAGGGTCGTATCGAACTCCGACTCCGCGGCCAGTTCCACCTTGGCGGCGGCGAGCCTGCGCTCGATGACCTCGGGCGCCTCGGTGCCGCGGCCGGTGAGCCGGCGGACCAGCTCGTCCCAGCTCGGCGGGGCCAGGAAGACGAGCTGGGCCTCCGGCATCGATTCGCGCACCAGCCGGGCGCCCTGGAGGTCGATCTCCAGGAGGACCGGCTCACCGGCCTCCAGGCGGTCCAGGACGGCGCGGCGGGGCGTGCCGTAGCGGTTTCCCGCGAATTCGGCCCATTCGAGCAGTTCGCCATTGGCGACCAGCTTGTCGAATTCCTCGTCGTCCACGAAGAAATAGTGGACGCCGTGGCGTTCGCCGGGGCGCGGCTTACGGGTCGTCGCCGACACCGAGAGCCAGACCTCGGGGTGGACCTTGCGCATATGAGCGACGACCGTGCTCTTGCCGACCCCGGAGGGGCCGGAGAGCACGGTCAGTCGCGGACGTGCGTCCGGGGGTACGGGGGAAGACCCCCGGAGTGAAGCTGCCATGCACCGATTATTCCAGCTTCCCGGGGGTGCCCGGGACGTCAGGCCCCGGAGCCGCCGAACTCACGCTCCAGGGATGCGATCTGATTGGAGCCGAGACCCCGCACTCGGCGGCTCTCGGAGATCCCCAGCCGCTCCATGATCTGCTTGGCCCGGACCTTGCCCACGCCGGGCAGGGACTCAAGGAGGGCGGAGACCTTCATCTTCCCGATGACGTCGTTCTCCTGGCCCTGCTTGATGACCTCGTGGAGGGAGGCGCCGGAGTGCTTGAGTCGATTCTTGACCTCGGCCCGCTCCCGGCGAGCCGCGGCGGCCTTTTCGAGCGCGGCTGCGCGCTGTTCAGGGGTAAGGGGCGGAAGAGCCACGCCTACGTCACCTCGGATGTCGAACTGTCGGATACGGACCGGTGCGGAAGCTGGTCGCCACCACACCAGGCGAGCAACGAGCGACGCGGAATGCCCGTTCGCTCGTCTCTGCTCTCGTCGGAGACTAGCGGCCTGGACCGCTCCAGTCAGCGAGAACAGACGAAAAGTCCTGGTCAGCCTCTGCCGACCAGGACATTCGCGACATAACACCCCGGTTTTGGGTAAGGAATGCGTCAACCTTTGGCGCGCGGACTCGCCCGAGCACCGCGCGGACCTCTAGGCCGAGGCCACCGCCGTGCGGATCTCGTCCGCGAAACGGGCCGCCGCGTCCTGCAGCCCCACGAGGTCGGGACCGTGACGCAGAACACCCCGGCTGACGTTCGGGACCACGTTGCGCACGGCCGCGCCGAACACCGCGGGCAGGTCCGCGGCCGTCGCGCCCTGCGCCCCGATGCCCGGAGCCAGCAGCGGCCCGTTGATGTCGAGGTCGAAGGCGGACAGATCGCCCAGCGTCGCCCCCACCACGGCGCCGAAGGAGCCCAGCGGGGCCGCGTCCGCGTTCTCGTCCGCCAGGTGCGCCAGCATCGTCGCGCCGATCGTGCGGCCGTCCTCGCGCACCGCGCGCTGCACCTCCGCGCCCTCCGGGTTGGAGGTCAGGGCGAGCACGAAGAGCCCGGCGCCGCTCTCGCGGGCCAGCTCCACGGCGGGCTTCAGCGAGCCGTAGCCGAGGTAGGGCGAGACGGTGAGCGCGTCGGAGAACAGCGGCGCGTCCGGGTGCAGGAAGGTCTCGGCGTACGCGGCCATGGTGGAGCCGATGTCGCCGCGCTTGGCGTCCATCAGGACCAGCGTGCCGGCCGCGCGGGCGTCCGCCACGGTCCGCTCCAGGACCGCGATGCCGCGCGAGCCGAAGCGCTCGAAGAACGCCGCCTGCGGCTTGAAGACGGCGACCCGCTCGGCCAGGGCCTCGACGACCGAGCGCGAGAACCGCTCCACGCCCGCCACGTCGTCGCTGAGACCCCACTCGGCGAGCAGGGAGGCGTGCGGGTCGATGCCGACGCAGAGCGGACCGCGCTCGTCCATGGCGTGGCGCAGCCGCGCGCCGAAGGGAAGACTCACTTGGGGGCCTTTCGGGTCTCGGCGCCGACCGCCTCGGCGAGGGTGGCGTACGGGGAGGCGGCGAGCCGGGCCGCGAGGCCCTTGTGGATCGCCCGGCCCCAGAAGGGGCCCTCGTAGATGAAGGCGCTGTAACCCTGGACCAGGGTGGCCCCGGCGAGGATCCGCTGCCAGGCGTCCTCGGCCGTCTCGATGCCGCCGACGCCGACCAGGGTGAGGGAGTCGCCCACGCGCGCGTAGAGGCGGCTCAGGACCTCCAGGGAGCGGTCCTTGAGGGGGGCGCCGGAGAGGCCGCCGGTCTCCTTGACGAGCGCCGGGTCGGACTTCAGGCCGAGGCCCTCGCGCGCGATGGTGGTGTTGGTGGCGATGATGCCGTCCAGGCCGAGCTCGACGGCCAGGTCCGCGACCGCGTCCACGTCCTCGTCGGCGAGGTCCGGGGCGATCTTGACGAGCAGCGGCACCCGCCGGTCGGTCACCGTACGGTCGGCGGCCTCGCGCACCGCGGTGAGCAGCGGGCGCAGCGACTCGGTCGCCTGGAGGTTGCGCAGCCCGGGGGTGTTGGGCGAGGAGACGTTGACGACGAGGTAGTCGGCGTGCGCGGCGAGACGCTCGGTCGACTTCACGTAGTCGGCGGCGGCGTCCGCCTCGGGGACGGTCTTGGTCTTGCCGATGTTGACGCCGACCGTCGTACGGAAGACAGCCCGGCGGGCGGCGAGGCGCTCGGCGACGGCCGCCGAGCCCTCGTTGTTGAAGCCCATGCGGTTGATCAGGGCGCGGTCCTGGACCAGCCGGAACAGCCGCTTCCTGGGGTTGCCGGGCTGGGCCTCGCCGGTGACCGTGCCGATCTCGACGTGGTCGAAGCCGAGCATCGACATGCCGTCGATCGCCACGGCGTTCTTGTCGAAGCCGGCGGCGAGACCGAAGGGGCCGTGCATACGCAGCCCGAACGCCTCGGTGCGCAGCTCCTTGTGGCGGGGCGCGAGGACGGCCGCGACGAAGGTGCGCAGGACGGGGATCCGGGCGGCGAGGCGGATCCAGCGGAAGGCCAGGTGGTGGGCCTGCTCCGGGTCCATCCGCTTGAAGACCAGGTGGAAGAAGAGCTTGTACATGTCTCAGTCCTCATGCGGAGGGGGACACCGGATTCCGGTGTCCCCCTCGGGCGGTTGCTAGTCGCGGGCCGCGGTCAGGTGCTCCGCGTGTTCCTGGAGCGAGCGCACTCCCACGTCGCCGTGGTTGAGGGCGTCGATGCCCTGGACGGCGGCGGCGAGGGCCTGGACGGTGGTCAGGCAGGGCACGCTGCGGGCGACGGCGGCGGTGCGGATCTCATATCCGTCGAGACGGCCGCCGGTGCCGTAGGGGGTGTTGACGATGAGGTCGACCTGACCGTCGTGGATGAGCTGCACGATGGTCTTCTCCCCCGCCGGGCCCTCACCCTCGGACTGCTTGCGCACCACGGTGGCATTGATCCCGTTGCGCTTGAGGACCTCCGCGGTGCCGGAGGTGGCGAGGAGTTCGAAGCCGTGGGCGACCAGCTCCCGGGCCGGGAAGATCATCGACCGCTTGTCACGGTTGGCGACCGAGATGAACGCCCGCCCCTTCGTCGGCAGCGGGCCGTAGGCGCCGGCCTGGGACTTGGCGTAGGCGGTGCCGAACACCGTATCGATACCCATCACCTCACCCGTGGAACGCATCTCCGGACCCAGGACGGTGTCGACGCCGCGGCCGTGGATGTCACGGAAACGCGACCAGGGCATGACGGCTTCCTTCACCGAGATCGGCGCGTCCAGCGGCAGCGTGCCCCCGTCCCCACTCCGCGGCAGCAGACCTTCTGCGCGCAGCTCGGCGATGGTGGCGCCCAGCGAGATCCGGGCGGCGGCCTTCGCGAGTGGCACCGCGGTCGCCTTCGAAGTGAACGGCACGGTGCGGGAGGCGCGGGGGTTGGCTTCCAGGACGTAGAGGATGTCCCCCGCCATCGCGAACTGAATGTTGATCAGACCCCGCACGCCGACGCCCTTGGCGATGGCCTCGGTGGAGGCGCGCAGGCGCTTGATGTCGAAGCCGCCCAGCGTGATCGGGGGCAGCGCGCACGCCGAGTCACCGGAGTGGATCCCCGCCTCCTCGATGTGCTCCATGACCCCGCCGAGGTAGAGCTCGGTGCCGTCGTAGAGGGCATCGACGTCGATCTCGATGGCGTCGTCGAGGAAACGATCGACCAGAACGGGGCGGGTCGGGGAGATCTCGGTGGACTCCGCGATATACGACTCCAGGCGCGTCTCGTCGTAGACGATCTCCATGCCGCGTCCGCCCAGGACGTAGGAGGGACGGACCAGGACCGGATAGCCGATCTCGTCCGCGATCGCCTTCGCCCCCGCGAACGTCGTCGCCGTGCCGTGCTTCGGCGCCGGCAGCCCCGCCTCCGCCAGGACCTGGCCGAACGCTCCGCGGTCCTCAGCGGCGTGGATCGCCTCCGGCGGAGTGCCCACCACCGGCACCCCGTTGTCCTTCAGCGCCTGCGCCAGACCCAGCGGCGTCTGCCCGCCCAGCTGGACCACCACGCCCGCGACCGGGCCGGCCAGCGTCTCCGCGTGGACGATCTCCAGCACATCTTCCAGGGTGAGCGGCTCGAAGTAGAGGCGGTCGGAGGTGTCGTAGTCGGTGGAGACGGTCTCCGGATTGCAGTTGACCATCACCGTCTCGTAGCCCGCATCGCTCAGCGCGAACGAGGCATGCACACAGGAGTAGTCGAACTCGATGCCCTGCCCGATACGGTTCGGACCCGACCCCAGAATGATCACCGCGGGCTTCTCGCGGGGCGCGACCTCGCACTCCTCGTCATAGGAGGAGTAGAAGTACGGGGTCTTCGCCGCGAACTCCGCCGCACAGGTGTCGACCGTCTTGTAGACGGGGCGGACGCCCAGGGCGTGGCGGACCTCGCGCACCACGTCCTCGCGCAGACCCCGGATCTCAGCGATCTGGGCGTCGGAGAAGCCGTGCCGCTTGGCTTCGGCCAGCAGCCCGGGTTCCAGCTTGCCCGCCGCCGCCAGTTCGTCCGCGATCTCCTTGATCAGGAACAGCTGGTCCACGAACCACGGATCAATCCGGGTGGCGCCGAACACCTCCTCGGGCGTGGCGCCTGCGCGGATGGCCTGCATCACGGTGTTGATCCGCCCGTCCGTGGGACGCACCGCCTCGCGCAGCAGCTCCGCCTTGTCGCCGGGCTCGCCGGTGAAGGTGAACTGGCTGCCCTTCTTCTCCAGCGAACGCAGCGCCTTCTGCAACGCCTCGGTGAAGTTCCGGCCGATCGCCATCGCCTCCCCCACCGACTTCATCGTCGTCGTCAGCGTCGAGTCCGCGGAGGGGAACTTCTCGAACGCGAACCGCGGGGCCTTCACCACCACATAGTCCAGCGTCGGCTCGAACGACGCCGGAGTCTTCTCGGTGATGTCGTTGGGGATCTCGTCCAGCGTGTAACCCACAGCAAGCTTCGCTGCGATCTTCGCGATCGGGAAACCCGTCGCCTTCGACGCCAGCGCCGAGGAGCGCGAGACGCGCGGGTTCATCTCGATGACGATGACACGCCCGTCCGCCGGGTCGATCGCGAACTGGATATTGCAGCCGCCGGTGTCGACGCCGACCTCGCGGATGATCGCGATACCGATGTCCCGCAGCCGCTGGTACTCCCGGTCGGTGAGCGTCATCGCCGGGGCCACCGTGATCGAGTCACCGGTGTGAACACCCATGGGGTCGAAGTTCTCAATCGAGCAGACGACCACGACGTTGTCGTTCTTGTCGCGCATCAGCTCCAGCTCGTACTCCTTCCACCCCAGAATCGACTCCTCAAGCAGCACCTCAGTCGTCGGCGACAGCGTCAGGCCCTGCCCCGCGATGCGGCGCAGCTCCTCCTCGTCGTGCGCGAAACCGGAACCGGCGCCGCCCATCGTGAACGACGGGCGCACCACGACCGGGTAGCCGCCGAGCGTGTCGACACCGGCCAGGACATCGTCCATGGAGTGACAGATCACCGAACGCGCCGACTCGCCGTACCCGATCTTGGCCTTGACGGCCTCCACGACGCCCTTGAACAGGTCGCGGTCCTCGCCCTTGTTGATCGCCTCGACGTTGGCGCCGATCAGCTCGACACCGTACTTCTCCAGCACCCCCTGCTCGTGCATGGAAATCGCGGTGTTCAGCGCGGTCTGGCCGCCCAGGGTGGGCAGCAGCGCATCCGGGCGCTCCTTCGCGATGATCTTCTCCACGAACTCCGGAGTGATCGGCTCGACGTAGGTCGCGTCGGCGATCTCCGGGTCGGTCATGATCGTCGCCGGGTTGGAGTTGACGAGAATGACCCGCAGGCCCTCGGCCTTCAGGACACGGCACGCCTGGGTGCCGGAGTAGTCGAACTCCGCGGCCTGCCCGATCACGATCGGGCCGGAGCCGATGACCAGGACGGACTGGATATCGGTGCGCTTAGGCACGCTGGCCCTCCATGAGCTGGACGAAGCGGTCGAAGAGGTAGGCGGCGTCGTGCGGACCCGCGGCTGCTTCGGGGTGGTACTGGACGCTGAAGGCCGGCTGGTCGAGCAGCTGGAGGCCCTCCACCACGTTGTCGTTCAGACATACGTGGGAGACCTCGGCGCGGCCGAAGGGGGTGTCGGAGACCTTGTCGAGCGGGGCGTCGACGGCGAATCCGTGGTTGTGCGCGGTGACCTCGACCTTGCCGGTCGTACGGTCCTGCACGGGCTGGTTGATGCCGCGGTGGCCGTACTTCAGCTTGTACGTGCCGAAGCCGAGCGCGCGGCCCAGGATCTGGTTGCCGAAGCAGATGCCGAAGAGCGGGGTCTTCCGCTCCAGGACGGCGCGCATCACGGCCACCGGGCCGTCGGCGGTGGACGGGTCGCCGGGGCCGTTGGAGAAGAACACGCCGTCGGGGTTGACGGCGTAGACGTCCTCGGCCGTGGCGGTCGCGGGCAGCACGTGCACCTCGATGCCGCGCTCGGCCATCCGGTGCGGGGTCATGCCCTTGATGCCGAGGTCCACGGCGGCCACGGTGAACCGCTTCTCGCCGATCGCCGGGACGACGTACGTCTCCTTGGTGGCGACCTCGGCGGCGAGGTCCGCGCCCGACATCTCGGGGGCCTGGCGGACCTCGGCGAGCATGGTGCCCTCGTCGGGCAGCGCGTTGCCGGAGAAGATGCCGACGCGCATCGCGCCGCGCTCGCGCAGATGGCGGGTGAGCGCGCGGGTGTCGATGCCGGAGATGCCGACGACGCCCTGATGGCGCAGCTCCTCGTCGAGGGAGCGCTGGGCGCGCCAGTTGGAGGAGACCCGGGCGGGGTCGCGCACGACGTAGCCGGCGACCCAGATGCGCCGGGACTCGGGGTCCTCGTCGTTGACGCCGGTGTTGCCGATGTGCGGCGCGGTCATCACGACGACCTGGCGGTGGTACGACGGGTCGGTGAGGGTCTCCTGGTAGCCGGTCATGCCGGTGGAGAACACGGCCTCGCCGAAGGTCACCCCCACGGCCCCGTAGGCACGGCCGTGGAAAGTACGGCCGTCCTCCAGGACGAGTACTGCGGGAGCCTGGGCTCCTCTGGTGGAGGTCGTCATCGTGCGGCGCCTTCCGTCGTGGTGGTGGGGTGGTTCATGGAGTTGATGGCCTCGATCCAGGCGGCGTGCTCGGACGCCCGGTCGGAGCGGAAGCCGGAGTCGATCAGCTTGTCGCCGTGGGTCCAGGTGACGACCAGCAGGCCGCCCTCCGGGAGCACCTTTCCGGCGATGGCCTTCTCAGACCGGGCCTCGCGCAGTGCGGCGGCCGGGATGAAGAAGTCGTTCGCCCCGGGGCGTACGACGTTCACTCCCTCGGCCGTCAGGGTGAGCTCGGCCTTGCTGCGTACACCCAGACCGTGCGCGACGATCCGGTCGAGCCACTGCCCGGCTGTGGTGGAGCCGTGGTAGCGGCCGGTCATGCTTAGTGTCGCCGGGCCGGTCGCCTTGGGCACGGCGGGCAGCTCGGGCAGGTCCGACTGGAGGGTGCCGCGCCATTTCCAGCCCTGGCGCATCAGCCAGTAGACGAAGCCGATGAAGATCAGCACGCCGACGACCCAGGCGATCCGGGCCCCCCAGTGCGTCACCTCGGCCGACTTCTGCTCCGCGGCCAGTGCCGCCCCGCCGAGATTGAAGAGTGCAGGTGTCATGCCAGCTTCCCGTCCACGACCGTCGCCCTGCCCCGCAGGAAGGTGTGGGTGACGCGACCCGGCAGCTCACGGCCCTCGTAGGGGGTGTTGCGGCTGCGGGAGGCGAAGCCCGCGGGGTTCACCGGGCCACGGTATGCCGGATCCACCAGCGTGAGGTTGGCGGGCTCGCCTGCCGAGACGGGACGGCCGTGGTCCTCGGCGCCGCCGATCCGGGCGGGCTTGAACGACATGCGCTCGGCGACGTCCGCCCAGTTCATCAGGCCGGAGTCGACCATGGTGTGCTGGACGACCGAGAGCGCGGTCTCCAGGCCCACCATGCCCATGGCCGCCGCGGCCCACTCGCAGTCCTTGTCCTCGTGCGGGTGCGGGGCGTGGTCGGTGGCGACGATGTCGATCGTGCCGTCCGCCAGCGCCTCGCGCAGCGCCAGGACGTCGGCCTCGGTGCGCAGCGGCGGGTTCACCTTGTAGACCGGGTTGTACGAGCGGACCAGCTCGTCGGTGAGGAGCAGGTGGTGCGGGGTGACCTCGGCGGTGACGTCGATGCCGCGCGACTTGGCCCAGCGGACGATCTCGACCGAGCCGGCCGTGGAGAGGTGGCAGATGTGCACCCGGGAGCCGACGTGCTCGGCGAGGAGCACATCGCGCGCGATGATCGACTCCTCGGCGACCGCGGGCCAGCCGCCCAGGCCCAGCTCGGCGGAGACGACGCCCTCGTTCATCTGGGCGCCCTCGGTCAGGCGCGGCTCCTGGGCGTGCTGGGCGACGACGCCGCCGAATGCCTTCACGTACTCCAGGGCGCGGCGCATGATCACGGCGTCGTCGACGCACTTGCCGTCGTCGGAGAAGACGGTGACCCCGGCGGCCGAGTCGTGCATGGCGCCGAGCTCGGCGAGCTGCTTGCCCTCCAGGCCCACGGTGACGGCGCCGATGGGCTGGACGTCGCAGTAGCCGTGCTCGCGGCCGAGCCGCCAGACCTGCTCGACGACGCCCGCGGTGTCCGCGACGGGGAAGGTGTTGGCCATGGCGAAGACCGAGGTGTAGCCGCCGCGGGCGGCGGCGCGGGTGCCGGTGAGGACCGTCTCGGAGTCCTCGCGGCCCGGCTCGCGCAGATGGGTGTGGAGGTCGACGAGACCGGGGAGCAGGATCTGGCCCTCGGCGTCGACGACGGTGGCGCCCGCGGCGTCGAGGCCGGTGCCGACGGCGGCGATGGTCTCGCCGTCGATCAGGACGTCCTGGACCTCGCCGCCCAGCACCTTCGCACCACGGATGAGGATCTTGCTCATGATTACTTGGTCTCCGAATCGACGGGGCGGGCGTGGCTGACGGCGGGCTCGTTGCCGCCCAGGAGCAGGTAGAGGACGGCCATCCGGGTGTGGACGCCGTTGGCGACCTGCTCGACGACGGTGCAGCGGTCGGAGTCGGCGACCTCGGCGGTGATCTCCATGCCGCGGACCATCGGGCCGGGGTGCATCACGATGCCGTGCTCGGGCATCCTCGCCATCCGCTCGCCGTCCAGGCCGTACCGCCGCGAGTACTCGCGCTCGGTCGGGAAGAAGGCGGCGTTCATCCGCTCTCGCTGCACACGCAGCATCATCACCGCGTCGGACTTCGGCAGCACGCTGTCGAGGTCGTACGAGACGTCGCAGGTCCAGTGGTCCACGCCCACCGGCAGCAGGGTGGGCGGGGCCACCAGGGTGACTTCGGCGCCCAGGGTGTGGAGCAGGTCGAYGTTGGAGCGGGCCACCCGGCTGTGCAGCACGTCGCCGACGAGGGTGATGCGCTTGCCGGCCAGGTCCTGGCCGAGGCCCGCGTCCCGGCCGACCAGCCGGCGGCGCATGGTGAAGGCGTCGAGGAGGGCCTGGGTGGGGTGCTGGTGGGTGCCGTCGCCGGCGTTGATGACGGTCGCGTCGATCCAGTCGGAGGTGGCGAGCCGGTAGGGGGCGCCGGAGGCGCCGTGCCGGATGACGACGGCGTCGACGCCCATGGCCTCCAGGGTCTGCGCGGTGTCCTTCAGCGACTCGCCCTTGGAGACCGAGGAGCCCTTGGCGGTGAAGTTGATGACGTCCGCGGACAGGCGCTTCTCGGCGGCCTCGAAGGAGATCCGGGTGCGCGTCGAGTCCTCGAAGAAGAGGTTGACGACGGTACGGCCGCGCAGGGTGGGCAGCTTCTTGATCGGCCGGTCGGCGACCCGGGCCATCTCTTCGGCGGTGTCGAGGATGAGCACGGCGTCGTCGCGGGTGAGGTCGGCGGCCGAGATGAGGTGACGCTTCATCTGGTTTCTTCTCCAGGAGGGTGGAGGTTCGGGCGTGCGGGCGCGCGGAAGTACCGCACGGGCCGGTACGACCCGAACTCCGTGCGGAGGTGGACTACTGCTCGCCCGCCGGGGCGGTCCGCTTGGCACCGAGCAGCACGGCGTCGCGGCCGTCCTCCTCGGCGAGCAGGACCTTGACCGTCTCCCGCAGCGACGTCGGGAGGTTCTTGCCGACGTAGTCGGCGCGGATCGGGAGTTCGCGGTGGCCGCGGTCGACGAGGACCGCGAGCTGCACGGCGCGCGGGCGGCCGATGTCGTTCAGCGCGTCGAGCGCGGCGCGGATGGTGCGGCCGGAGAAGAGCACGTCGTCGACGAGGACGACGAGCTTGCCGTCGAGGCCGTCCCCGGGGATCTCGGTGCGGGCCAGTGCGCGCGGCGGGTGCATCCGCAGGTCGTCGCGGTACATGGTGATGTCGAGGGAGCCGACCGGGATCTTCCCGGCGGTGATCTCTTCGAGCTTGTCGGCGAGCCTGCGGGCGAGGAAGACGCCACGGGTGGGGATGCCGAGGAGGACCACGTCGTCGGCGCCCTTGGCGCGTTCGACGATCTCGTGGGCTATACGGGTCAGTACCCGCGCGATGTCGGGGCCCTCGAGAACCGGGCGTGCCGCATCGGAGTCATGCGTGTCCATACGAAACGGACCTCCTTCTCCGCCTCACGGGACGGACCTTAAAGGACGTCGGAATTACTCCGTCCACGGTACCAGGGCCAGAGGCCGCCCACACACGGGGCTGTCACCCGTCTGGGGTGGGGGTATGGACCATTCGGCTTGACGCAGCCAAGTAACGCTGCGTAACCTCACAGTGAGTTACCAGCCACGCGGCGGAGCCGCACGTTGTCACAGCGTCCGGGGAGCTATATGTCCAGCGAATACGCAAAACAGCTCGGGGCCAAGCTCCGCGCCATCCGCACCCAGCAGGGTCTGTCCCTCCATGGTGTGGAGGAGAAGTCCCAGGGCCGCTGGAAGGCCGTCGTGGTCGGGTCGTACGAGCGCGGCGACCGCGCCGTGACCGTACAGCGCCTTGCCGAGCTCGCGGACTTCTACGGGGTCCCGGTGCAGGAGCTGCTGCCCGGCACCACGCCCGGCGGGGCCGCCGAGCCGCCGCCGAAGCTCGTGCTCGACCTTGAGCGCCTCGCGCACGTCCCGCCGGAGAAGGCGGGCCCCCTGCAGAGGTACGCGGCGACGATCCAGTCGCAGCGCGGCGACTACAACGGCAAGGTGCTGTCGATCCGTCAGGACGACCTGCGCACCCTCGCCGTGATCTACGACCAGTCGCCCTCGGTCCTCACCGAGCAGCTGATCAGCTGGGGCGTCCTGGACGCGGACGCGCGCCGCGCGGTCGCCCACGAGGACAACTGACGCCTGAGAAGCCTGCGACGCTTCAGCAGAAACGTGCCGCCGCCGGGCCGGCCGGGCCTTCGAGGTCCCGGCCGGCCCGGCGGCGTCCGGCTGCGCGGCGGTCTCCGGTCGGCCGTCCGACCGTCCGCCTGCCTGTCTGCCCGTCCGCCACTCGGCCGGGCATGCCGAAGGGGCCCGCTGTACGTGTGTACAGCGGGCCCCTTCGTGTACCGGGCCCTGCCGGGGCTAGGCGTCCCGGCGAAGACTCGGCTTGAGTTCCTTGAAACGGGCCAGCAGCCCGTTGACGAAGGCCGGGGAGTCGTCCGTGGAGAACTCCTTCGCCAGCTGCACCGCCTCGTCGATGACGACGGCGTCCGGCGTCCCGTCCTCCCAGACCAGCTCGTACGTCCCGAGCCGGAGGATGTTCCGGTCGACGACCGGCATCCGGTCGAGCGGCCAGTCCACGGAGTACGTGGCGATGAGGTCGTCGATGCGCCCGACGTACTGCGCGTACCCCTCGACGAGCTCCATCGTGTACTCGTTGACCGGCGGCTGACGGTCGTCCGACCGCGAGTGGCGCACCCAGTCCGCGAGGACCGTCTGCACGGACTCACCGCGCTGGTCGGCCTCGAAGAGGATCTGGAAGGCGCGCTTGCGCGCCTTGTTCCGGGCAGCCACGGTTAGCTGTTCACCCGGCCGAGGTAGTCGCTGGTGCGGGTGTCGACCTTGACCTTCTCACCGGTGGTGATGAAGAGCGGGACCTGGATCTGGTAACCGGTCTCCAGGGTGGCGGGCTTGGTGCCACCGGTGGAGCGGTCGCCCTGGACACCCGGCTCGGTCTCCTGGATGACGAGCTCGACGGCGGCCGGCAGCTCCACGTAGAGCACCTCGCCCTCGTGCTGCGCCACGGAGGCGGTGAAGCCCTCGATCAGGAAGTTGGCGGCGTCGCCGACGGACTTGCGGTCGACCATCAGCTGGTCGTAGGTGTCCATGTCCATGAAGACGAAGTACTCGCCGTCCATGTACGAGAACTGCATGTCACGGCGGTCGATGGTGGCGGTCTCGACCTTCGTGCCGGCGTTGAAGGTCTTGTCGACGACCTTGCCGGAGAGCACGTGCTTGAGCTTGGTGCGCACGAAGGCCGGGCCCTTGCCGGGCTTGACGTGCTGGAACTCGACGACGGACCAGAGCTGGCCCCCGTCGAGCTTGAGCACCATGCCGTTCTTGAGGTCGTTCGTGGAAGCCACGGTTGCGGAATCTCCTGGACTGAAGCTGGTGGGACCGAGGGTGCGCGGCACAGCGGGGCTAGAGCGCGAGCAGTTCCTTGGTCGTGATGGTGAGTAGCTCTGGCCCGCCATCCGCTTCGGGGCGGACGACGAGCGTGTCATCGATTCGGACACCACCCCGGCCCGGGAGGTGGACCCCCGGTTCGACGGTGACCGGCACGCAAGCGTCCAGTTTACCCATGGCTCCAGGTGCGAGCTGCGGCTCCTCACTGATTTCGAGCCCGACGCCGTGTCCGGTGCACGCTCCCAGGCCCTCCGCGTGGCCCGCCGCGTCCAGTACCTGCCGCGCCGCGCGGTCCACCGCGCGGTACTCGGCGCCGGGCGCCAGCGCCTCCCGCCCGGCCCTCTGAGCGGCGAAGACGACATCGTAGAGCTCGATCTGCCAGTCCGCGGGAGTCGTCCCGATGACGAAGGTACGGCCGATCTCGCAGCGGTAGCCGCGGTACGTGGCGCCCAGGCAGACCGAGAGGAAATCGCCTTCCTCCACCCGCCGGTCCGAGGGCCGGTGGCCGCCGCGGCCGGAGTTGGGGCCGGTACCGACGGAGGTGGCGAAAGCCGGGCCGTCGGCGCCGTGGTCGACCAGCCGGCGCTCCAGCTCCAGGGCGAGGTGGCGCTCGGTGCGGCCGACCAGGATCGACTCCAGGAGCTCACCGAGCGCCTGGTCGGCGATCTCGGCCGCGATCCGCAGACACGCGATCTCCTCCTCGTCCTTGACGAGCCGCTTCTGCTCGACCGCTCCCCCGAGGTCGCTCAGCAGCAGCCGGGGCGCGACCGAGCCGATCGCCCGGTGCCGGGCCACGGTGAGGTCGTGCTCCTCGACGCTGAGCGAGTCGGCCCCGCTGGCCTGGGCGAGGTCGGCCGCGGCCACCGCCGGGTCGCCCGAGGGCGTGGGCAGCACGGTGACCCGCAGCAGCTCGTCGAGCCGCCCCTCCACGAGGTCGCCGGTGGGCGTACGGGGGCAGAGCAGGACGTCCTCGGCGGGGCCGAGCAGCAGGACGGCGCCGGGCGGGGCGCCGCCCGCGAGATAGCGGACGTTCGCGGGGCGCGAGACCAGTGCCGCCGCGCTGCCGGCGGCGGCGCAGCGGTCGCGCAGCCAGCCTCGGCGGAGGCCATACACCTCTGACATGCGTCGAGCGTATGAGGGGCCCGGGGGATCGGCCGTTTCTGCGCGTCCGACCGGGCGCCGCCCGACCGGGGCCGCCCGACCGGGCGCCGCCCGACCGGGGCCGCCCGACCGGGGGCCGTCCGACCGGGGGCCGTCCGACCGGCTACCAGCTGGGCGGGCTCGCGATCGCTCTCGCCAGGACGTCGTCGAGGAGGCGGGCCGTGGTGGGGACGTCGTACTGGGAGTTGTCGATGATGGGCAGACCCGAGCCGTACCAGCCCGCCATCCGGCCGTGGATGCCCGCCACCTCCTCGTCCGAGAGGCGCCGGTTGCCGGAGCGCTCGGCGTTGCGCTCCAGGACGACGTCCAGGCCGGGCAGCAGGACCACCGGCAGCAGGCCGGGGCCGACATGGCGCTTCCAGCCGCCGAGGCCGACGACCGGGCGGTCCGGGAAGACCGCGTCGTCGAGGATGCACGAGATGCCGTTGGCCAGGAAGTTCCGCGCGGCGAAGCCGCAGGTGCGGCGGGCCAGGCGGTACTGCGCCTCGGAGTGGTCGTTCCAGCCCGCCTGCGGGTCGGCGAAGCCCGCGCAGACCCACTCGCGGACGTCGTCGAGGCTGATGTGGGCGGTGGGGACGCGGCGGTGCTGGGCCCAGTAGCGGGCGACCGTGGTCTTGCCCGCGCCCGCCGGCCCGATCAGCAGCACCGCGAGCGTGGTGACGCCGGTGCCCTCCGGGGCCTGCGGCAGCGGGACGGGGCCGCCCGGGGGCAGCGCCACGTGCCCGGTGGTGTCCCGGTACGGCGCGGGGGGCTGCTGGGGCGGCGCCGTCACGCTGCCGCAGGCCCCGGAG
>NZ_JBJHPC010000811.1:0-2488 GCF_045257485.1 Streptomyces sp. YS-3
AGTGGGGCCGGGTCCTACTCCGTCGCGCCGGAGGCTCCGCTCTCGTACGCCTCCATGGTGCGCACGAATATGGCCCGCTCCTGCGGGGTGAGCGGGTCCAGGGCCTTCTCCCAGGCGTCGGCGCCGCGTGCGAGCCAGCTGTTGATGGCCTCGCGGATCTCCGGGTCCTCGGTGAGGGAGACGATCGTGCGCCGCCGGTCGGAGGGGTCGGCCCGGCGCTCGACGACGCCCTGACGGCTCAGGTCCGCGACCATCAGGCTCACCGTGGTGGGGGCGACCTCCAGGCGGGCCGCGAGTTCGTTGACGAGGGCCGGGCCGTCGAAGACGAGGTGGGAGAGGAGGGAGAGGTGGCGCGGGGCGAGGTTCATCGAGCGGAGTTGCTCGGGGACGGTGGTGCGCTTCAGCCGCTGCGCGACACGCGGCATCAGCACGAGCATGGCCCGGATCGCGTCATCCCTGCTCATCCCGGTCTCCCGGGCGGCCTGCCGCTTTCGCTCCGCCTCGCGCTCCGTTGACATCCCGCCGACCCCCTTATAGTTTTGCTTTCAAAGCAAACTCTCTCTTTGCTCGTCCACCCTACCGGACACGTGCGCTCCGGGCCTGCTCAGGAAAGGGATGGCCCATGCCCTTAGCCTCACCTCCCACCGCCGCCGCACCCGAGTTCAACCCCCGGCGGTGGGCGGCGTTCGTCGTCACGCTGTCGGCGGTCTTCATGGATCTGGTGGACACCACCGTGATCAATGTGGCGCTGCCCTCGCTGAGGGGGGAACTGCACGCGTCGAGCACCCAGCTCGAATGGTCCATCGCCGGGTATGTGCTCGCCTTCGCCTCCGGGATGATCACCGCGTCCCGCCTCGGTGACCGGTACGGCCGACTGCGCGTCTTCCAGCTCGGCCTGGTGGCCTTCACCGTCACCTCCGCGCTCACCGGCCTCGCGGTCAACCCTGAGATGCTGGTGGCCGCCCGGATCGCCCAGGGAGCCTCCGCCGCCCTGATGGTGCCCCAGGTGCTCGCCATGCTGCGCGTGGAGTTCCCGCCCGCCGAGCAGTCCAAGGCGGCGGCGATCTTCGGCCTCAACTTCTCCATCGGCGGCGTCGGCGGCCCGCTGATCGGCGGCCTGCTGCTCAACGCCGACCTCTTCGGCCTCGGCTGGCGGCCGATCTTCTTCGTCAACGTCCCCATCGGCATCGCCGCGCTGATCGCCACGCACTACCTGTGCCGCGACTCGCGGGCCGAGCACGCGGCCACCACCGACATCCCGGGTCTGGCCATCGCCACGGCGGCCGTCCTCGCCCTGCTCTATCCGCTCGTCGAGGGGCGCACCCTGGGCTGGCCCTGGTGGAGCTTTGCCCTGATGGCGGCCTGCCCGGCGCTGCTGTGGGTCTTCGCGTGGTACGAACGCGGTGTCACCCGTCGCGGCCACGCCCCGCTGATCGACCCGCAACTCCTGCGCGAACACGCCCCCTTGGGCGGCCTTCTGGTCGCCGTGCTGTTCTTCGCCGGCACCGGCTACACCCTGGTGATCACCGTCCATCTCCAGAGCGGGCTGGGCTACTCGCCGCTGCACACCGCCCTGAGCATGGTGCCCTTCGCGGTCGGCGTGGGTCTGTTCACGCCCTTCGCGCCGAAGATCCGGCAGTTCGGCAGGCCGGTCGCGGCGGTCGGCTCGCTGATCGCGGCGGGCGGCATGGGCCTGGTCCTCGCGGCGTTCCAGCGGTACGGGACGGGACTGCACTCCTGGCAGATCCTGCCCGGACTGCTGCTCGCCGGCCTCGGGGTCTCCATGACCTCGGGCGTACTCGTCACCACGGTCCTGGCCAAGACCCCTGGCCGGCACGCGGGAGCCGCCGCGGCACTCGTGAACACGGCGATCCAGATCGGCGTCGCGACCGGCATCGCCGTCGTCGGCACCGTGTTCTTCGGGCACCTCGACGACAACGGCGACCCCGTGGACGCGGCCGTGGCCGGTCTGGTGACCGTGGTGATCCTGTGGGTGCTGGCCTCGCCGGCCGCCTTCATCCTGCCGCCCGGCCGTCTCGTGTTCGGGCCCGCGTCCGCCCCCAAGGCCCCGCAACAGGCCGACCCGCAGGATGAGACGGCTCCCGCCGAACCGCGGCGTGTGACCGCGCCCCCGGCGTCCGACTGACGCCGACCCCTCAGAACGCGGTCCGCGGCATCCCCCGCACGCGGTCCGTCCGGTCTCCCCGGCCGCCCTCCATCGGCCCGGGAGACCGTTGTGCGTCTGCGCGCCATGGGCGGAAGCGGACCGGCCGCGCCGGTCGGTGGCTGTCGAGCGCTCGTCAAGGCACTTTCGACCCGTACGGGTCGTCGAGGCGGGCTTCGAAGACGTGACCCTCGACGTACGCGGCCGTACCCTCAACCGCGCCGCCGTGGGCATCCTGGCCCGCCGCCCGGGAGCGCCCCGAAGCTGAACCCGGCCGGTCCCGGGGCAGCGGGACAGGATGCCCACGGCGGCGCGGTTGAGGGT
>NZ_JBJHPC010000812.1:0-2486 GCF_045257485.1 Streptomyces sp. YS-3
TCTCGGCCACGGTTCCTCGGCCGCCCGTTGCTGGTTTCAGCTACCGCGTCGCACCCAATGAAGCTGGCGGGATCGCTGCGGCGGTTGGGTGGCGCGGGCGGCATATCTGGTGAAGACCGGCGATTCTTGGATGAGCGGGCCCGGCGCCTCCAGAAGGAATACGACCGGCTCGACTTCGTCCTCCCTTTCGGGATGATCCATAGGGACGCGAACGTCGGCAATGCACTCCGGCACCGGGACGGCTCGGCTGTCCTGATCGACCTGGACGGCTTCGCTCTGGCACCGCGGGAGTGGGATCTCGTCCTCACGGCGATGTACCCCCGAAAGGTACGGCTGGCACACGCGTGAGGAGTACCGGGAGTTCGGCCACCGGTACGGCTTCGACCTGATGAACTGGCCCGGGTACTCCGTGCTCGCGGACGTGCGCGAGCTGATGATGGTCGCCTGGATGGGGCAGCAGGTGGCGACGAGTGCCCGGTCGGCGGTGGAGTTTGCCCGCCGCGTGCAGTCGCTGAGGACCGGGGAGGGGCGGAAGGAGTGGCAGCCCTTCTGATGGGTGACGGCTGACATCAATCGGTGGCGAGGCTCGCGGTTGCGATTCACAGCCGGTGCTCGGCGGCCTGGTCCTCGAAATCCCGGACGGCTGGGGAGCTCCCGGCTCGGGGCTGATGGGTCCCGCGTCTGGAAGCAGATTAGAAGTGCAGCACCGCGTAGAGGTCATAGACCACGCCGCCATGATGAGAGCAAGCTCCTTGCTTGCCAATGGAACTTGATGACCAGCCATCGGCGCACTCCGCCCCGCTCGGCATGTCGACCCACGCCACAGTTTCTGGCGTGGCCAGCACCTGTTGAGCCTGAGAACGGTCTGCCCAGTCGAAACAGGATTGGTGATGAAGGACAACTTCCGATGCTTCCCCCAGATACCGCCTGCGCTGGTTATATGCAATCAGAATCCACCTGTCCGTAGCGTTGGATTCTGGAATGTATTCGTTGCGAGGCCGCGGAGACGAGATCGGGTCACCGATGACAGGAATCTTCTCCAGGTCCGCCTCCTTGACCGCCGCTGCGCGCTGGCTCCGGGGGGCCTTGCACGCTGCCTCGATCGCGTTGTGCTGCCATGCGTGCCATATGTTCCAAGCGATGGCGGCGACGAGAAGGCTGAGTATCCCCAACGCGACGATCTTCACGGTCTGGACAAGTTGCGCGTTCCGCCGCACCACCGCGTCTCGTCGCTGGCGGTGCAGCTGGGCAACCCGCTCTCTCTCCGCCGGGGTGGCGTGTGGCGGCACGCTCCAGTTTCCGTTGCTCGGAGTCGGCACGCTGTGTCCTTGGTGGTCGGCCGTCCACACGGGGGTGAGGGCCTTGTACTCGGCCGGGGCCGGTACGGGCTTCGGCGTGCTGGGCGCCTGGGGCTTCGCGGCATAGGAGCGTTATAGCGAGCGGCAACTCCGCCGTCTCCGGGTCTCTCAACTGTCGTTGGAGACCTCCAGCGTCCGAGTGGCCGCGATGATGACCCGGGGGGAGGGCATCCGAGGTCATTGCGTCGTCACTACGTGATCACTCTCATGCAGCCACATCAGACGGCACCCGCCCGCACACGCAAGAAGACCCCGCACCCAGCATCAAGGCTGGTGGCGGGGTCTTAGGCACCCAATAACAGGTGCCCCCGGCAGGATTCGAACCTGCGCACACGGCTCCGGAGGCCGTTGCTCTATCCCCTGAGCTACGGGGGCGTCCGCCGCGCTTGGCGGCGACGGGTAGAACCCTACCAGCTCCCGTGGGGTGGCTGTGAACAGGTATTTCCCGTGGTCGGCGGGGGCGGGGTCCCCCGCAGGGGGCGGAAGTGGGGAAAACCCGGACGCGGCGGTGGTCGCGGACCTAACCTCAAGATGTGCCAGGCGCGTCCGGCCGGGTCCTCGTTGTCGACGACAACAAGGTCATCCGGCAGCTGATCAGGGTCAACCTCGAGCTGGAGGGCTTCGAGGTCGTGACCGCGGCCGATGGTGCCGAGTGTCTGGAAGTGGTGCATCGGGTCTGTCCTGATGTGATCACCCTGGACGTCGTGATGCCTCGGCTCGACGGGCTGCGTACGGCCACGCGCCTCCGGGCTGACGCGCGTACCCGGCATCTGCCGCTCGCCATCATCAGTGCCTGTACGCAGTACGAGGTCGAGACCGGGCTCGCGTCCGGCGTGGACGCGTTCCTGGCCAAGCCCTTCGAGCCGGCCGAGCTGGTCAAGGTTGTACGGCAGCTGATGCACCGGGAGGCCCCGCCGTCCGCCGACGGCAACAGGCAGTCCGGACGAGCCGGGCGAGCCGCCGGAACCTCCCGCGGATGAGAGCGCCCAGCATCTCCTGCGAATGACCCCGGGGATCGGACGGTCCGGCGGTCTGACGGTTCGACGGTCTGGCTGTCTGGTGGTCTGACGGTCTGCGTTTTCCCGACCCCGTCACCTTCGCCCGGCCCCCGGAGGCCCCGGCCGGCCC
>NZ_JBJHPC010000813.1:0-2479 GCF_045257485.1 Streptomyces sp. YS-3
CTCCCCTCCTCTAGGGAAACCCCCGCCCCGCCAGCACCAACCGTCACGGTGTGCACGATCCGGCCAGGAGCACGCACGGATCGTCAAGGACATCTCTAGTCGGCCCTCGTTGAATGAGGCACAAGTCGACCAGGAGGGGGCAGGCAGTTGAACACCCCATCGCAAGCAGACCACCGATCCGCCCACACGGACACCTTCGTACGGGACCACTTACCACCCCGGCCGCTCCAGCCCGATCTGCTCCTGGGCATGCCCTCCCTGCGCTTTCCCGCCCGCCTGAACTGCGCGTGGGAACTCCTGGAGGGCGGTGGTTCGTTGGACCGGGCACAGCGGCACGCCGTGCTGTCCCCGCACGGCGTCCGCTGGACGTACGGGCAGCTCACCGCGGTCGTGGCGCGCGTCGTGCACGTCCTGACCGAGGACATGGGCCTGGTGCCGGGCAACCGGGTGCTGCTGCGCGGCGCCAACACCCCGATGCTGGCGGCGATCTGGCTGGCGGTGGTGCGGGCGGGCGGTGTGGTCGTGACCACCGCGCCCACCCTGCGGGCCGCGGATCTGACCCGGGTGATCGACAAGGCCCGGGTCACCCACGCGCTGTGCGAGTGGGGCCTGCGGTCCGAGCTGGAGTCGGCCGGGCGCGCCCCGCGCACGCTGTTCTTCCTCGGCGGGGCGGGCGCCGGGTCCGGTCTGGAGCGGGCCATGGAGGAGAAACCCGACTGGTCGCTGCCGGTCGACACCGCCGCGACCGACCCCTGTCTGATCGCCTTCACCGCCGGCACCTCGGGGATGCCCAGGGCCACCGTGCACACCCACCGGGACGTGATGGCCGCCTGCAACTCCTTCCCCAGGCATGTGCTGCGGGCCACCGGCGAGGACCGCTTCATCGGCACCCCCTCGCTGGCCGACACCTACGGGCTGGGCGGGCTGCTCCTCTTCCCCCTGCACGTCGGTGCCTCGACCGTGCTGCTCGACACCTCCTCACCGCGCCGACTCGCCCGTGCCATCGACGAGTTCCGCGCCACGGTCTGCTTCAGCGGGCCCGCCCGCTACCAGGCGATCTGCGCCGACCCCACCCCGTACGACCTGTCCTCACTGCGCGAGTGCGTCTCCTCGGGGGAGCCGCTGCCCGTGGAGACGCGCCGCAGATGGAAGCAGCGGACCGGCAACAGTGTGATCGACGGGCTCGGCTCCGCCGAGCTGCTCCACATCGTCGTCGCGATCCGCGGCGAGCAGGCCTGGTCCCACCCCGGCGCGATCGGGCGGCCGGTGCCCGGCTATCTCACCGCGATCGTCGACGCCTCCGGGCGGCCCGTCCCGTACGGTCAGGTCGGCGCGCTCGCCGTCAAGGGACCCACGGGCTGCCGCTACCTCGCCGACGAACGCCAGCGGGACACCGTGCGCAACGGCTGGACCTTCACCGGCGACGCCTGCTGGGCGGACGAATACGGCTTCCTCTACTACCACTCCCGGATCGAGGACATGGAGGACCCGCTCAGCGATTCAGGACTGCCTCGCGGTAGTCACGCGGGCTGACCCCGTACGCCGCACGGAAGGCCCGGCTGAAGTGGGACGGCTCGACGAACCCCCAGCGGGCGCCGATCGCGTACACCGGGCGGCGGCTAAGCACCGGATCGACGAGGTCCCGGCGGCAGCGGTCGAGCCGCCGGGCCCGGATCCAGGCGGCGACCGTGGTGCCGCGCGAGTCGAAGATCTGGTGGAGGTGGCGCAGGGAGATCCGGTGCGCGGCGGCGATGGTCGCGGGCGAGAGGGACGGGTCGCCCAGATGCCGGTTGATGAAGTCGCAGACCTCCACGCGCAGGGCCTGCCGGCGTGCCTGCGGGCTCATCCGGTCCTCGACGGCCAGCCGTCGTCCGAGCACGGCGGCGAGCAGGTCCACCGTCACCGAGGCCAGGGCCGGGAGGTCGGCGGGCGCGCACTCGTCGGCGCGGGCATCGAGGTCGGCGAGCCAGCGGCCGAAGACCCCGCCCATCCCCCGGTCGGCCGCGATGGGAGTGGCGGCGAGCCGCTGGACCACGTCCTCGGGCAGCGGCAGCCGGTTCCGGGGCAGTTGCACCACCGTCATGGACGAGAGCGTGCCGTCGAACCGGCCCTCGAAGGGGCGGCTGCTGTCGACGAGGACCAGCTCCCCGGCGCGCAGGGCCGCCTCCCGGCCGCCCTGCGCCGCGTAACCCCTGCCGGACATCAGGACGTTGACCTGGTAGACCTCGGGGTCGTCCTGCCGTATCAGCTTCGGTGTGCGGGTGATCTCCACGCTCGGGTACGACAGGGTCGACACCCGCACGTCGCCGAGGTCCAGAACGCGCAGCCAGGCGTGGAAGTCCTCGGCGCACTCGCTGCTGAGCCAGTTGCGCACATGCGACTGCGCGGCCAGTTCGGTCCACAGCGCGAACCGCTCGGCCGCCGGCACGACCGCGGTGGTGAACTCGCGGGTCAGCCCCATCCCCCACCCCCCTTGTAC
>NZ_JBJHPC010000814.1:0-2479 GCF_045257485.1 Streptomyces sp. YS-3
CAGACGGCGACCGCCGTACGGTCGTCGGCGTACCCCTTCACTCTCACCTGGACGTCGGCGAGGAATCCGGCGAGTCCCGGCGGCTCGTTCCCGGCCCAGCGCTCGGCCAGCTCCTTCCCGAGCGCGGGCTCGCCGCGCAGCGGCTCGGCCAGCCCCCTGCTGCTGTGCAGCGGGGGGCTGGCCGAGCCGCTGCGCGGCGAGCCCGCGCTCGGGAAGGAGCTGGCCGAGCGCTGGGCCGGGAACGAGCCGCCGGGACTCGCCGGATTCCTCGCCGACGTCCAGGTGAGAGTGAAGGGGTACGCCGACGACCGTACGGCGGTCGCCGTCTGGGAGGCGTGAGGCGGCGGCCCGTGGATGAATGGGAGCCATGGCCAAACAGAACGTGGCAGAGCAGTTCGTGGACATCCTCGCGCGTGCGGGCGTGCGGCGGATGTACGGCGTCGTCGGCGACAGCCTCAACCCCGTCGTCGACGCCATCCGCCGCACCCCCGGCATCGACTGGATCCAGGTCCGCCACGAGGAGGTGGCCGCCTTCGCGGCCGGCGCCGAGGCCCAGCTCACCGGGACCCTCGCGGCCTGCGCCGGCTCCTGCGGCCCGGGCAACCTCCATCTGATCAACGGCCTCTACGACGCCCACCGCTCGATGGCCCCCGTCCTCGCCCTCGCCTCCCAGATCCCCTCCTCCGAGATCGGTCTGGGCTACTTCCAGGAGACCCACCCCGACCAGCTGTTCCAGGAGTGCTCGCACTACTGCGAGCTCATCTCCAGCCCCAAGCAGATGCCCCGGCTGCTCCAGACGGCCATCCAGCACGCCATCGGCCGGGGCGGGGTCAGCGTGGTCGCGCTGCCGGGCGACGTGGCCTCGGAGCCCGCCCCGGAGAAGGCCGTCGAGCACGCGCTGGTCACCGCGCTGCCCTCGGTGCGCCCCGGCGACGCGGAGATCGACAAGCTCGTACGGCTGGTGGACGATGCCGGACGGGTGACGCTCTTCTGCGGCAGCGGCACCGCGGGCGCCCACGCCGAGGTCATGGCGTTCGCCGAACGCGTCAAGGCACCGGTCGGCCACGCGCTGCGCGGCAAGGAGTGGATCCAGTACGACAACCCGTACGACGTCGGAATGAGCGGACTGCTCGGGTACGGCGCCGCCTACGAGGCCACCCACGAGTGCGATCTGCTCATCCTCATCGGCACGGACTTCCCGTACAACGCGTTCCTGCCCGACGACGTCAAGATCGTGCAGATCGACGTCCGGCCCGAGCGGCTGGGGCGGCGCTCGCAGCTCGCCCTCGGGGTGTGGGGCGACGCCAAGGAGACGCTGCGCTGCCTCACCCCGCGCGTGCGGGCCAAGACCGACCGCCGCTTCCTGGACAAGATGCTCAAGAAGCACGCCGACGCGCTGGAGGGCGTCGTCAAGGCGTACACCCGCAAGGTGGAGAAGCATGTGCCGATCCACCCCGAGTACGTGGCCTCCGTCCTGGACGAACTCGCCGACGACGACGCGGTGTTCACCGTCGACACCGGGATGTGCAACGTCTGGGCCGCCCGCTACCTCTCGCCCAACGGCAGGCGCCGTATCATCGGCTCGTTCAGCCACGGCTCGATGGCCAACGCGCTGCCGCAGGCGATCGGCGCCCAGTTCACCGACCGCCGCCGCCAGGTGATCTCGATGTCCGGCGACGGCGGGTTCTCCATGCTGATGGGCGACTTCCTGACCCTGGTCCAGTACGACCTGCCGGTGAAGATCGTGCTTTTCAACAACTCCTCGCTCGGCATGGTGGAGCTGGAGATGCTGGTGGCCGGGCTGCCGTCGTACGGAACGGACAATCGCAACCCCGACTTCGCGGCCATCGCCCGCGCGGCCGGTGCCTACGGCGTACGGGTCGAGAAGCCCAAGCAGCTCGCGGGCGCCCTCAAGGACGCCTTCCGGCACAAGGGGCCCGCCCTGGTCGACGTGGTCACCGACCCCAACGCGCTCTCCATCCCGCCGAAGATCAGCGCCGAGATGGTGACCGGTTTCGCGCTCTCCGCGAGCAAGATCGTGCTGGACGGCGGAGTCGGGCGGATGCTCCAGATGGCCCGTTCCAACCTCCGCAACGTGCCCCGGCCGTAGGCCCCTCAGGCAGGTGTCCACCCGGCGGCCCCACGATGGGGTGATCCACCTTGGTCAGCGCGTCTCGTGACCGGGTGGCCGTAAAGCGTGCGGGACCGCGGGCGATGGCGGCTCCGTACGCCTGAATCAGGGGTGGACGGCTCCGCGGACCCTGTGTCTCGCCTGTGGGTAAGGGGCGTCGCCGGGGAGCGCCCTCCTCACCCGGTGACCCGGCCGTGACCGGACCGCGAGCCGTGGAACCGCTCCCGGTGTGTATCCCGTCGGTTGTTGCGGAATCACCATGCGTGACGGGGGGTCGCCGGGGCATGCATCCCGTGAGGGTGTTCGAGACGGAGAGGGATGTGACGACGTGCGGGTGGGGGCTATGAC
>NZ_JBJHPC010000815.1:0-2477 GCF_045257485.1 Streptomyces sp. YS-3
GGGTTGGTTGTTGTGCCCGGGGGTCGTCTGCGGGTGAGTGGGTGGCTGGTCGCGCAGTTCCCCGCGCCCCTGTTCGGCCGGGACTTCGCCTGCGGGCCGGTGGGTGGCTGGTCGCGCAGTTCCCCGCGCCCCTTGAAGGGCCGGAYCTTGTCCGCGGGTCGCTTTGGGTTGCTCGCGCAGTTCCCCGCGCCCCTYAGGGGGTCGGCCGCAGCCSGARCAGYTGGCTCAGCCACAGGCCTTYAGGGGCGCGGGGAACTGCGCGACCRGCCCACCACAACCCGCAGCCAGAAACCGGGCAGCCTCCGGGGGGCCGCGCCTCACGGCAGCAGGCGTCGTTCCTTTCCTCTCGCCACCGCCCCCGCCCGCGTCTCCACCCCCAACTTCTCGTAGATCCGCCCCAGATGCGTCTTCACCGTCGCCTCGCTGATGAACAGCGCCCGCGCGATCTCCCGGTTGCCCAGGCCCCGTGACAGCTGCGCCAGGATGTCCAGTTCGCGGTCGGTGAGGGTGGGGGCGCCCGTGCCCCGCATACGTTCCATCACCCGGCTCGCCACCGGCGGCGACAGCGCGGTGCGGCCCTGCGCCGCCGCGCGGATCGCCGCGAACAGCTCCTCCGGGCGTTCGGCCTTCAGCAGATACCCCGTCGCCCCGGCCGCGATCGCCCGGGTGATGTCCGCGTCCGTGTCGTACGTCGTCAGGACGAGCACACGCACCCCCGTCCCCGCGATCCGCCGCGTCGCCTCGACCCCGTCGATGCCGGGGCCGAGCTGAAGGTCCATCAGTACGACGTCGGGCCGTACCCGGGCCGCCGCCGCGACCGCCTCCTCGCCGCTGCCCGCCTCCCCGACCACCTCGATGTCCGGCTCGCTCCCGAGCAGGGCGAGCAGCCCGGCCCGTACCACCGCGTGGTCGTCGCACAACAGGATCCGCACCACCGCGTTCACCGTTCCTCCAGGGGGATCGCCGCCGACAGCACCGTGCCCTCGCCGGGCGCCGACTCCACCGTCAGCGTCCCCGCGAGCTGCCGCACCCGTGCCCGCATCGCGGGCAGTCCATGGCCCCGGCCGTCCCGGGGCGCCACGTCCGCGACCGCGAACCCGCGCCCGTCGTCCGCCACGTCCAGCACGATCTGGTCACCCAGATAGGTGAGGGTGAGCGCGGCCGTGGCCGCCCGCGCGTGCTCGGTCACGTTCGCCAGCGCCCCCTGCGCGATCCGCAGCAGCGCCGACTCGACCCGGTCGGGCAGGGCCGTCGGCGCCCCGTCCACGTGCAGCCGTACGTCCAGGCCGGACTCGGCCGCCGCCCGCGCGGCCAGCGCCCGCAGCGCCCGGGGCAGGCTGCCGCCCGCCGCCAGCTCCGCGGGCGCGAGATCGTGGACGAAGCGGCGCGCCTCGGCCAGGTTGCGTTCCGCGATCGACTCGGCCGTACGGACGTGGCGGCGGGCCGCCGCCGGGTCGGACTCCCACACCCGCTCGGATGCCTGGAGCAGCATCTGCTGGCTGGACAGGCCCTGCGCGAGCGTGTCGTGGATCTCCATGGACAGCCGCTGGCGCTCCGCGAGGGTGCCCTCGCGCCGCTCGGTGGCGGCCAGTTCGCGCCGGGTGCGCAGCAGGTCGTCGATGAGGAGGCGCTGCCGGTCCCCCTGACGCTGCATATGGACGAAGACGGCGGTGGCGACGGCCGCGACGGCAGGCGGCGCGACCACCAGGTTGGGGTCGATCCCGTCGGCCAGCATCAGCTGCGCGGCCACCACGAACGCGGTCAGCAGCGCCACCAGCACCAGCGCCGCCCGCGTCGGCAGCGTCCGCAGCCCGGTGTAGAACAGCGGCACCGCGCACCACGAGAAGCTCGGCGCGAGCACCACCAGCACCATCCACACCGCCACCACCACCCCGAGCCAGCCCAGCCGCCGGGGGGTGGGCCGCGGCCCCAGGGCGGGCCCGAGGACGTACAGCGCGGCCAGGGCCGCCGAGAGCGCGACGATCCACACGGTGCGGCCGTCGCCGGGGTGGCGGATCAGGAAACGCGTGAGCGAGGCGCCGAGCAACAGGAAGAAGGCAACGTGCATCACCGCGGGCAGCCAGCGCTCCTCGGCCGTCGGCGCCCCGGTGCGCGGCTCCGCCCCTGCCTCCACTGTCCGCTCCTGACCTGCGCGTACGTACGTATCCGTACTCATCCTCACCCGGTCCGGCCGGCCCCGCATCAGCCGATCGGTTGACGGCCGGATCGACCGGTCCGCGCCCGGGGAGCAGCCGGTGCGCCGACCGTGCGGCGACCCCACCGGGCCCACGATCGAAGCATGGAAACCAACACGGACATCAACGCGGACATCAGCACGAACACCGACACGAGCGCCGACACGAACGCCGTCCGCCCCCGCCGCACCAGGAAGATCGTCGTCGGGGCGCTCGCCGCGGCGGCCCTCGCCGCCGGCACCTTCGGCGCGGTCGGCGCCAGCGCCGCCGCCCCCGCCAGGA
>NZ_JBJHPC010000816.1:0-2447 GCF_045257485.1 Streptomyces sp. YS-3
CCCCCTCCCCCGCCCTTCTCGCCAGCTCCACGCTTCGGGCAAGCAGCGCCGTCGCCTCACGGCGGGAGACTCCCCGGTGCGCGAAGCCCTCGTAGGTCGCCTGGTAGCTGGAGGTGATCAGTACCTGTGCGCCCGCCCGTACATACGCCTCGTGTGCGGCCTCGATCTGCCCGGGGTCGTCGGCGAGCAGCCGTGCGGTCCAGAGCGGGTCGCTCAAGTCGCAGCCCTGGGCCTTCAGCTGGTTGGAGAGACCGCCGTCGAGGACCACGGTTCGCGTGGACAGCGCCTCGGCCAATGGACGGGCGGGCCGCACGGTCAGGCCCCGTTCAGCTGGGACTGGACCTGGGAGGAGATCAGTTCGAGGTGGTCGAGGTCGTCCAGATCCAGGACCTGGAGGTAGATCCGGGACGAGCCGATCGCCTCGTACGCGCCGATCTTCTCCACCACTTCGGCGGGCGAGCCCGCCAGCCCGTTCGCCTTGAGCTCTTCCACCTCCCTTCCGATGGCAGCCGCCCGACGCGCCACTTCGGCGTCGTTCTTTCCTACGCAGACGACCAAGGCGTTGGAGTACACCAGGTCGTCGGGGTTGCGTCCGGCGCTCTGGGCGGCGGTGCGCACCCGATTGAACTGCCGCTCGCTGTCGGCCAGGGAAGCGAACGGGATGTTGAACTCGTCGGCGTACTGTGCGGCCAGTCGTGGGGTGCGGACCGCGCCGTGGCCGCCGATCAGGACCGGCACCTTGGCCTGGGCGGGCTTGGGGAGCGCGGGTGAGTCGGTGAGCTGGTAGTAGGTGCCGTCGTAGGTGAAGGTCTTGCCGGTCTCGGTGGCCCACAGTCCGGTGACGATGGCGAGTTGTTCCTCCAGGCGTGCGGACTTCTCCTTGGGGAAGGGGATGCCGTACGCCTTGTGCTCGTCCTCGAACCAGCCCGCGCCGAGGCCGAGTTCGACGCGTCCGCCGGACATCTGGTCCACCTGGGCGACCTGGATGGCGAGGACGCCGGGGAGGCGGAAGGTGCCGGCGGTCATCAGGGTGCCGAGGCGGATACGGCTGGTTTCGCGAGCGAGTCCCGCCAGGGTGATCCAGGCGTCGGTGGGGCCCGGGAGGCCGTCGGCGGAGCCCATGCGCAGATAGTGGTCGGAGCGGAAGAAGGCGTCGAACCCGAGGGCTTCGGTGGCCTTGGCGACGGCGAGGAGGGTGTCGTAGTCGGCGCCCTGCTGGGGCTCCGTGAAGATTCGAAGATCCATGCATCCATCCTGCACCTTCGAACTGTCGTCAACCCCGCCGTTCCCGCATGCTCGATGGCTGCCCTGTCGGGTGAAAATCGTCCACCTGACGGGCCGCGGGGGCTCTGACCAGTGACTGTGGCGCTGAGTGGTCGTTGGCTCGGGCGGAGCCGGACCGCCCGGCCCGCGCGCCGGCGGCCACTGCCGACGCGTCTGCCGAACCGCCGCCCTCGCAGCCGCGCGGGAGGGCTCGGGCCGAGGAGGCCTTCATGTCCCAGGAAGCTGTGCCCGAACAGGCCGTGCCACAGGAGCCGGACGGCCAGTCCGTGCCCGAGCAGCAGGGCGCGCCGAAGGGGCTGTTGCAGCAGATGGAGGAGTTGATGGCGGCACTGACCGCGGATCTGTCGCAGCTCGACGCCGATCTGCAGTCGTCGGCCGAGCGGGTGCCGGGTCAGCAGGCCGGTGGTCAGGCGGAGGGCCACTCCAAGCGCGTATGAGGCGTGTGAGGGGCGGCGCGCTGTCTCCCGTCCGCTCATGACGGCCGCGCCGTCGAGTCGCGCAGGACGCCCGGCCGTCTCTCCTGCTCGCGCACGGTGAGTCTGCGGAGCATTCCGCGGACCCGGTCGCTCGATTCGTCGGCGGCGTCGATCGCTTCGATGCACTGCCAGTAGAGCCCTTCTTCGTCGGTGGCGCAGGCGACGCCGACGAGGGCCATGCCGACGTCTCCGAGCAGGCCGCCGAGGCCGGTCAGTGTCTGTCTGGCGTCGTTGATGCCGGAGAGCTGGGTGGCTCGGATGCCGCCGATGCGCAGCCCGGGGTGGTCGAGGACGCCGCAGCCCCGGCCGCCGGTCTCGCTGAGGCCGCGGGCTTCGCCCCTGAGTTCGGGCGGGCCGGTGACCGCGAGGTGACTTCCGATGGCCTGGGCGAGGGCTTGTGCCTGCCAGGCCTCGGTGACGATCTCCAGCGCCGCGGTGCTTTCCGCGAGCGCTAACCTGCTCATCCCGATGAGCCGTACCGCGTCCATGCGCCGCCCCCGTTCATACGACGATCCGTTTCCCCGTCACTACCTAGAGTGAGCTTCTTGGGCCAGGAAAGCCAGAGGAATTGGGAAATCTGTGGACGAGCAGGCAGTTTTGAATAACTCGCTCACTCCGAAGAGTGACGGTTTGGACTTTCGTCGGGGTTTTGCACAGGGGCTGAGGCGGTTTGGGCGTCGGCGGGGT
>NZ_JBJHPC010000817.1:0-2430 GCF_045257485.1 Streptomyces sp. YS-3
GCGCACTTCACCCCTATTGAGCCGTTTCGTCCCCTACTCCCCCACCCCCAAAGTCAGAAAGCTAACGTGTCGGTCCATCAAAGGATCTTCGGCGTTAGTACAGTTACGTTCCATGACCTCACCCACCTCACCTGCATCCAGAAGCGACCGGGAGAAGGTCGTCTCGAAGCTTCCCCTGCGTCTTCGCCAGGAGTTGAAGATCCGGGCCGCCCAGCTCGGCGTCGACATTCAGGAGGCCGTCGAGACCGGCATCACCACCTGGCGCAGCCTCGGCTCGAACCTCTCCCCCATCGACACCTCCGGTGCCGAGTCGTTCGCCACCTTCCTGCCCGCCGAGCAGTGGGCGGGCTTCCGGGGCGACTGCAAGGACCGGGGCGTCTCCCTCATCCAGGGACTCGCCCAGTCCGTACAGGTATGGCTCGACCACCACCCCGCCCCCGCCGTACGGCGACCCGCGATCGTGCGGCGCATCGTCGTCTGCAACCAGAAGGGCGGCGTGGGCAAGACCGCCATCACCGCCGGTACGGGTGAGGCGTTGGCCGAGGACCCCGCGACCCTCATGCCCGTACGCGTCTCGAAGCACTTCGCGGCGCTCCTCGACGACGGCGAGGCCGGCCGGGGCAACGACCCTCTCGCCCTCGAAGACCTCCCGGGTCTCGGACAGCGCGTCCTGCTCGTCGACTTCGACCCGCAGGGCCACCTCACCAAGCAACTCGGTCAGGAGCCCCTCCCCATGGGCGGCGACTCCCTCACCAACCACATGGCGGGCGACGCCAAGGGTGAGCTGCGCGAGGTGATCGTCGCCATCGACGAGGACCGCTTCGGCGACCGCCTCCACCTCCTGCCCGCATGCACGGACGCCTTCCTCCTCGACGTACGCCTGGCTTCCGTACGCGCCCGGGAGGCCGCGCTCGAACGGGCCCTCGCCCCCGTCGAGGCCGACTATGACGTCATCCTCATCGACTGCCCGCCCAGCCTCGGCCTGAGCATGGACGCCGCCGCCTACTACGGACGCCGCCGCCCCGACGAGGTGCCCGGCAACTCCGGCACGCTCATCGTCGTCCAGGCCGAGGACAGCAGCGCCGACGCCTACGACCTGCTGACGTCGCAGATAGAGGACATGCGGACCGACCTCGCCCTGGAGCTCGACTACCTCGGCATCGTCGTCAACCACTACGACGCCCGGCGCGGTTACATCGCCACCTCCTCCCTCCAGTCCTGGATGGACATCAAGGACCCGCGCGTCGTCGGCGTCATCGGAGACCTGAAAGAACAGAAGGAAGCGGTACGGGTCAAGCGTCCGCTCCTGTCGTACGCCCCGCGCTGCGACCAGTCCGTCGGGCTGCGCGCCCTCGCCCGGGAGATCAGCAAGTGAGCAGCAAGGCCAAGAACCTCGGAGCCGGTTCGTCGTTCGGGCAGGCGCGTGCGGTCTCCGCCCGCCGGGCCGCGATCGGCGCCGCCACCGTCGCCCCCACCGCCGGGGTCCCCGACCCCACCGAGCTGCCGGTCGGCCGCATCAGCCAGAACCCGGACAACCCGCGCGAGCAACTCCGCGACCTGGACGGGCTGGCCGACAGCATTCGCGAGATCGGTCTCGTCAACGCCATCACCGTCGCGTCGGTGGAGGCGTATCTGCGGGAGCGTCCCGACCGGGCCGACGATCTCGATCCCGACACCCGCTACATCGTCATCGACGGCCACCGGCGGCTGGCCGCCGCGAAGATCGCGGGCGTCCCCACGGTCCGGGTCAGCGTCGACAACGCTCTCGTCTCCACCGATGAGGCCCTCCTCGAAGCGGCCTTCGTCGCCAACGTCCACCGCGACGACATGAACCCGCTGGAGCAGGCGCACGCCCTGAAGAAGCTGGTGGAGTTCTACGGCTCCCAGAGCCGCGCCGCCAAGCGGCTCGGTATCGCCCAGTCCACGATCTCCTCCAAGCTGTCGGTCCTCGACCTGGCCCCGGAACTCCAGGCCGATCTCCTGGAGGGCCGCCGCAAGGTCGAGCACGTACGGAACCTGTCGAAGTACGACGCCGAGCAGCAGCGGGCCCAGGCCGATGCCCGAGCGGCGGCGGCGGAGGAACGCCGGGAGGCGAGCAGGCGGGCGGCCGAGCTATCACGGCGTGATAGCCGGGACGGCGACGCGGACCTATCACGCCGTGATAACCGCGAGCACGAGGCCGACCTATCACGCCGTGATAGCCGGGACGGCGAGACGGATCTATCACGCCGTGATAATCGCGACGGCGAAGCCGACCTATCACGCCGTGATAATCCGGGAGCGGTCAGCACCGTCGGCCCCCCGGCCGACACCGCAGCCGCCGACGCGATCGTGTCCGCAGCCCCGGCCGGGAAAGCGAGCCCCGGCGCCGGGGGAGTGGCCGAGCTATCACGCCGTGATAATCCGGGCCCCCCGGCCAACCCCGAGCCC
>NZ_JBJHPC010000818.1:0-2426 GCF_045257485.1 Streptomyces sp. YS-3
CCGTGGTGCGGGGCGGCCCGGGACGGTGCGAACTAATCGGCCGGTGTGTTCGTCCTTACCTGGTGGGAGAATGAACCGGCAGGCGGACACGGCACGGGAGAGGGATGTGACGGCGACACACGCGCGGCCGTACAGCAGAGCGGGTGCCATCGTCCCCGGTGCCGGAGCCGGAGCCCGGCGGGCCCTCGCGGACACGCTCGCGCTCGTCGCGCTGCCGCTGGTGCTCGGGGCCGCGCTGCTGCCCGGGGCCTTCGCCGGCGGCGGGACGCGCCGGTGGTTCGGCGGGCGCGGCGAGAGCGTGCGGGCCGACGCGCAGGCGGCCAAGGACGCGGCGGCGGCGGCCTTCTACGAGCTGGACACCGCCCAGCGCGACCTGCGGATCTCCATCGAGACCATCACCGCCGTGGACAGCTCGCCGCGCGCCCGCAAGGCCGTGGACGACTTCGCGGCGCTCGGCCGGCGGATCGACGAGGTCAGCAACGACTACATCACCGCCGTCGACGCGCACGACCTGGACCGCGACGACCTGGACGCCTCGGTGGCCGCCCGGGCCCGGGGCGAGCTGACCAGGGCCAAGGACGACCTCGTACGGGTCAAGGGCGAGCTCGACCGGTTCGAGCAGAGCCTGGGGCCGCTGCTCTCCACCGCCGAGACGCAGCTGGCGCGTCTCGCCCCGGCCGTGGAGCGGGCGCGACAGGCGCTCCTGGCCGCGAGCACCGCTCTCGATTCGGTGCGGGCGTCCGGGCTGAGAGCGGACGATCTCGCCGCCCGCCTCGCCGCGCTCGGCCCCGAGCTGACCCGGCTCAACCAGGGCGCCGGGCAGCACGGCGTGCCCGAGACCCTGGAGCGGGCCGACCGGGTGCTGCGGGAGGCCGAGGGCGTGCGCGCCGAGGCCGAGCGGCTGCCCGAGCGGGCCGCCGAGATCGACCGCCGGCTGGTCTCGCTGCGGACGCGCGCGCAGGCGCTGACCACCCGGGCCGGGACCGTCGACCCGGTCCTGAGCGAGCTGCGGCGCCGGTTCACGGCGGCCTGCTGGCAGGACCTCCAGCAGGTCCCCGACCAGGCGCTGGTGAACGTCCGGCAGGCCGAGGAGAAGCTCAAGGAGGCCGCCGCCGCGCGCGCCGAGCAGCGCTGGGCCGACGCCACCTCCCGGCTCGCCACGGTCAGGGCGCTCCTGAACACCACCGACGAGGCGGTCTCGGCCGCCGGGGACCGGCTGCGGCGGCTCGACGCGGTGGCGAAGGACCCGCAGCAGGAGATCGAGCGGACCCGGTTCGCGATCCGGGACGCCCAGCGCCTGGCGATGTCCGGCCGCTCCACCCCGGACCCGCACCACGCCGGCCCGCTGGACGAGGCCGTGGCCCGCCTGGAGCGGGCGGTCGCCTCGCTGGAGGGCCGCCACCCCGACTACTGGCACTTCCTGACCGAGACCGAGGAGGTCCGCCGGACGGCCGCGCGCGTGGTGGCCCTGATCCGTGAGGAGCGGGGGCACGGGGCCTGAGCGCCGTCACGGCGTGTCACCGGAGGAGTTGTCGCCCCCGCGTCACGGGCGGATCCTTGGAGATACGGACGAGACGAGGAGGCCGCCCATGGCCACCCAGCCGATTCACCATCTGCGCCACCCCCGGCGCGCCCCCCATGTGTCCCTCGACGAGCATCTGCCGGTCGACCACCGGCTGAGCCGGGTCTACCGGTTCGGCGCCGGGATCATGGGGCTGTTCCTGCTCGTCTTCGGCATCCTGGGGCTCACCCACAACATCGGATTCTTCGACACCGGCGGCAACGAGGTCGCGGGGCTGAGCACCAACGGCACGCTGAGCGTGATCTCGATCGTCGTGGGAGCGCTGCTCCTGTACGGCATGGTCAAGGGCGGCAACTTCGCCTCCTGGATGAACATGTCGCTCGGGGTGCTCTTCCTGATCAGCGGGTTCGTGAACCTGGCCCTGCTCGACCGGGGCTCGGCGAACTTCCTCGCCTTCAGGATGCAGAACGTGATCTTCAGCTTCCTGGTGGGTCTGGCGCTGATGGTCTTCGGGATGTACGGCCGGGTCGGCAGCAGCCTCCCGCACGACAACCCGTACTGGAAGGCGCGGCGCGAGACGGAGGCGCGGTTGCGGCAGGGGTCCGTGCGGGAGCGGCCCATCCGCTGAGCCGGCGGGGCGCCGAGCCGGCGGGCCGCCGGACGGCTCCCCTCGCCGCCCCCGGCCCGTTAGCCTGGGGCCATGCCTCGCTATGACTACCGCTGCCGCTCCTGCGGCGACACGTTCGAACTCAGCCGTCCGATGGCCGAGTCCGCCGCGCCCGCGACCTGCCCGGCCGGGCACGAGGACACCGTGAAGCTGCTGTCCACGGTGTCGGTGGGCGGCATGTCCAAGAACGCTCCGATGCCCGCGCCCTCGGGCGGCGGGGGCATCGGAGCGTTCTTG
>NZ_JBJHPC010000819.1:0-2419 GCF_045257485.1 Streptomyces sp. YS-3
GCGCTCCCCCGTCAGGCCGCCGCCCTCTCCAGTCGGCTGAAGGTGGCCCGGTAGGCGCTCGGGGTGAGACCGGTGCGCCGGACCAGATGGGCGCGGAGCGAGTCGGCGCTGCCCAGGCCACTGGCCTCGGCGATCCGGTCCATGGCCAGCGTGGTGGTCTCCAGGAGCTCCTTCGCCCGCTCGATGCGCTGGTGCAGCAGCCACTGCAGCGGGCTGACCCCGCTCTCGGCGTGGAAGCGGCGGGTCAGGGTGCGCACACTCACCCCGGCGTGCCGGGCCAGATCGGTGAGGGTGAGCGGCCTGTCCAGGTTGCGCATCGCCCAGCCCCTGGTGTCGGCGCAGGCCACGCCCCGCTCGGCGGGCAGCGGGGTCTGGGTGAACTGGGTCTGTCCGCCTGGCCGCACCGGGGCGACCAGCGCGGCCCTGGCCACCTGGTTGGCGACGGCCGCGCCGTAGTCGGTACGGATGATGTGCAGGCACATGTCGATCCCGGCCGCGTATCCGGACGAGGTCATGACGTCCCCGTCCTCCACATAGAGGACATCGCCCTTGAGGTCGAGCGTCGGATACCGCCGGCGCAGCTCCTCGGCCAGCTCCCAGTACGTGGTGGCGCTGCGCCCGTCGAGGAGCCCGGCCTCGGCGAGGACGAAGGCGCCGCTGCAGATGGAGGTGATCCGGCACCCGTCGGCGGCGGCCTCGCGGACCGCCTCCACCGTGCGGGGATCGGGTGCGTAGCGCTGCCCCGTCCCCGCGATCAGGACCGTGTCGGCCTCGGCCACGGCGTCCAGGCCACGGGCCACGTACAGATCGAGGCCGCCGGTGGTGGCGACCGGGCCGGGCTCCGGGGTGCAGACGGTCAGCTCGTACCCCGGGGCGCCGTCGATCTCCACCTTGGCGAAGAGCAGTTCGGGGATGGCGAGGTTGAACATCGACACCGGGGAGGGCGCGACGACGACGACCCGATGGGGTCGCCGCGGGTGGGTCCGCCGGTCGGACTTCATGGCCAGAACCTCCGGGTGCATGGCGTTCGGGCCACTACTGTAACCGCGTGCGGATCGCCAGGCTGAGGACATGTCACCCAACGCCGTACGCCAACCCGAGCCCACCACTGCCCCGTTGACCGACGCGCCGACCCCCGACGCGCCGACCGACCCGTCGGCCGACTCCTCGCCGCTGTCCGCCGGGCCGGCCGCCCGCCGCGGCTCCCCCGGTCTCACCCTGGCCGCCGCCCTCCTCGGCTTCGCGCTGATCACACTGGACGCGTCCGTGGTGAACGTGGCGCTGCCCGCGATCGGCTCCGATCTGGGCGGCGGGATGTCGGGCCTCCAGTGGGTGGTCGACGCGTACACACTCGCGTTCGCGGCGCTGATGCTGTCGACCGGCGCCTTCGCGGACCGGATCGGGTCGGCCCGGGCGTACGCGCTGGGCACGGTCGTCTTCGTCCTCGCCTCCGCCGCCTGCGGTTTCGCCCCCGGTCTGGGGGTGCTCGTCGCGGCCCGGGTGGTGCAGGGCATGGCCGCGGCCGTGGTGCTGCCCGCCTCGCTGGCGCTGGTGCGGCAGGCGTACGCGGATCCGGCGCGCCGGGCCCGCGCGGTGGCGCTGTGGGCGGCGGGCGGCTCCGTCGCGGTGGCGCTCGGGCCGGTCGCGGGCGGGGCGCTCACCACGGCGTGGGACTGGCGCGGCATCTTCTTCATCAACCTCCCGCTGGGCCTTGCCGCCCTGGCCCTGACGGCCCGCGCCCCGCGCTCGCCGCGCCGCCCGGCACCACTGGACCTGCCCGGGCAGCTGACGGCGGTGGTGGCCCTGGCCGCGCTCGCCTTCGCGGTGATCGAGTCCGGCCCGGTACGGCTGGTGGCGGGCGCGGTGGCGCTGCTCTCCGGGGCGGCGTTCCTGGTGATCGAGGCGCGCGTGGCGCATCCGGTCGTGCCGCTCGGCCTGTTCCGTACGCGGACGGTCACGGTGGCGGTGGCGGCCGGTGCCACGGCGAGCTTCGCGTTCTACGGCGTGATCTTCGTCTTCAGTCTGTACTTCCAGCGGGTACGGGGGGAGTCGGCGCTGGTCACCGGGCTGATGTTCCTGCCGATGACGGCGCTGATCCCGGTGACCAACGTCCTCTCGGGCAAGCTCTCCGCCCGCTACGGTCCGCGCCGCCCGATGCTGCTGGGCCAGCTCCTGGCCCTGGCGGGCCTGCTCCTGCTCCTCGTCCCCGACGCCGGGACTCCGGCGCTGCTGGTGTCCGTCCTCCTGATCCCCCTGGCCCTGGGCTGCGCCCTGGCGGTCCCGGCCCTGACGGCGGCGATGATGGAGTCCCTCCCCCAGGACCGGGCGGGCCTGGCAGCCGGCGTCCTGAACGCGGCCCGCCAGGTGGCGGGGGCGCTGAGCGTGGCGTTCTGCGGGGCGCTGGTGTCCGGGGACGGGG
>NZ_JBJHPC010000820.1:0-2415 GCF_045257485.1 Streptomyces sp. YS-3
CCCCCGTCCTCCTCGCCCTCGGCACCGAGGCGCAGAAGCGGGCCCACCTGCCGCTCCTCGCCCGCGGCGAGCTGACCGCCGCCCTCGCCGTCCCCGGGCCCGCCCTCGCCCCGGCCCTCGGGCTCACCGGGGACGGCTCCGACGGCTCCTGGGCCGGCGGCGGGCGCGCCGGAGGGGTGCAGGCGCGGGAGGCCGAGGGGCGCTGGCGGCTGTACGGGGAGGCCGCCCAGGTCCTCGACGGCCACCGCGCCGGTCTCCTCCTCGTGCCCGCCCACACCGGCGGCTTCACCCGAGGCCGGGTCCGTCTCTTCCTGGTACGCGGGGATGCCGATGGTCTGCACCGGACCCGCCACACCACCCTCGACGAGACCCGCACCCAAGGGTGCGTGCAACTGCGGGACGTGGAAGGCGAGTTGCTGGACGGCCGGGAGCCGCTCGGCGTCCTCGCCGCCGCCGGGCGCACCGCCGCCGCGTTCCTCGCCGCCGAGGCCGTCGGCGCCGCCGGGCACGCGCTGGAGCGGACCGTCGCGTACGTGAAGGAGCGCGAGCAGTTCGGGCGGCCCATCGGGTCCTTCCAGGCCGTGAAGCACCGGCTGGCCGACCGTTACGTACAGGTGCAGGCGGCCCGCTCCGCCGCCTACTACGCCGCCTGGGACCCGGACGCCGGGGGGCTCGCCCTCGCGCAGGCGCTGGAGGCGCTGCGGAGCACCGCCGCCGAGGCCGTCCAGCTGCACGGCGGCATCGGGTTCACCTGGGAGCACGAGGCGCACCTGTACTTCAAGCGGGCCGCCGCCGACGAGCTGCTCTTCGGGCCGGTGCCGGCGCTGCGGGCCCGCGCGGCCGAGCACGCGGGACTGTTCCGGACGCCCCCTTCGCCTTCTGCGCCCCGTACCGCGCGTGCCGCCGCCCCGCGCGCGCGAGCGGCTGTCCGGTGAGCCGGGCCCCGCGCGGTGTGCGCCTGGTCCAGAGGGTTTCCTCCACGCGCGCGTTCGCGAAGCTCGCCCCGCACGTCGTCCCCGCCCTCGACCGGGCCGTGCACCGGCTCACCCGGGGCCGGGTGCTGCCGAGCGCGCGGATGCTCCCGGGGGTCGTGCTCACCGCGCGCGGCGCCGTCTCGGGGCTCGCGCGGCGGACACCGCTCGCCTGTATGCCGGAGGACGCCGGGACCTGGCTGCTCATCGGGTCGAACTTCGGGCGCCCCGGCCACCCCGCCTGGACCGGCAATCTGCTGGCCCACCCGGACGCCGAGATCAACTGGAAGGGGCGGGACCTGCCGGTACGGGCCCGGCTGCTCACGGGGGAGGAGCGGGCGGCGGCCTGGCGGGCCGCGCTGGAGTTCTGGCCCCCGTACGCCACGTACCAGGCCCGCGTCGAGCGCGAGATCCGGCTCTTCCGGCTGGAGCGGAGGGAGGCGGACGCGGACGCGCCGCATGGGAACGCCGGCGGGGCTCACCTGGGTGAACCGCCGCCGGCGTGACAGGACTTGAGAATTGAGGGCGGCCGGGGGCGCGCCGCGGCGGTCTCCGGGCCGGCGCGAGGGCGGGCGCCCCGGCGCGGGCTCGGCCGGGCCGCGGGCCGCGGCCGGCGCCGCTACTTCGTCGGCTTCTTGCCGGTGATGCCCAGATGTACGAGCAGCGCCAGGTTCGGCTTCAGCTCGGCCTGCTTGACGCCCCAGGTCTGGAAGCCCTTCTGGTGCGAGGCGACCGCCGCGAGCATCGCGACGATCGAGCCCGCCATCGCCGCGGGGCTGATGTCCTTGTCGACCTTGCCCTTCGACTGGAGCTCCTTGACCGCGTCCGTAAGGGAGTTGTTCACGGAGTTGAGGATCTTCATGCGGATCTTGTAGAACCGTTTGTCGCCCTCGGCCGCGCCCAGATCGACGACCCGCAGGATCGCGTCATTCTTGCGCCAGAAGTCGAGGAACCCCTCGACCAGTTCCTCCGCCGTCTGCCAGCCGGCCTTGCCGACCCAGGAGCGGCCCTCCACGAGGGAGGTCAACGCCGCGCCCTCCTTGGCCATTTCCTCGGCGACCTCCAGGACGGCGCCCTCGACGTCCGGGAAGTACTGGTAGAAGGTCGCGGGTGAAGTGCCCGCCTTCCGCGCCACATCGATGACTTTCACGTCCCGGTACGGCGAGGAGCTGAGCATCTCGCTGAGGCAGTCGAGCAGCTTCTGCCGCGTCGCCTGGCCGCGTCGGCCTGCCACGCGGCCGTCGACGGTGCGTACTTGTCCTGTCATGCCGTCAGCTTACCGAGGGGTGATCGGAGCGCGATTCGGCCGACTGCAAATGGGGGCCCGGGGTTGACGGCCGCCGCGGGGACGTACCCCGCCGGGCTCCGGCGCCCGCCGCTCCCGGCCCCCGTCGGCTCCGCCGCCCGCCGCCCCTCCTCGCGCACCCGTCCGCCACTCGAATGG
>NZ_JBJHPC010000083.1:0-18293 GCF_045257485.1 Streptomyces sp. YS-3
GCTGCGGCTCGTCCACGCCCTGCCCGCCCCGGCGTTCACCCTGCCCCGCCGAGAACTGCTCGGCGGGGTCGAGCGCTGGCTGCGGCTGGCCGGGGACGCGATCGACCCCGCCGACGCGCCCTATCTCCGCGCCCGCCGGGACGGTTTCGCCGACGCGGCTTCCGCCCTCACCCCGCACCTGACGCCCGGCCCCATCCACGGCGACGCACTGCCCCGCAACGTCCATGTCGGCCCCGACGGCCCCGTCCTGGTCGACCTGGAGACCTTCTCCACCGACTTCCGGGAACACGACCTGGTGGTCATGGCCCTTTCCCGGGACCGGTACGGGCTGCCGGACGAGCAGTACGACGCGTTCACCGATGCGTACGGGTGGGATGTGCGGGAGTGGGAGGGGTGCGCGGTGCTGCGGGGCGCGCGGGAGACGGCCAGCTGTGCCTGGGTCGCCCAGCACGCACCGGTCAACCCCAAGGCGCTCGACGAGTTCCGCCGCCGGGTGGCCTCCCTGCGGGACGGCGACCCCGAGGTCCGCTGGTACCCGTTCTGACCCTGCGCGCCTCACGGGCGAGCCGCGCCCCGGCACATGACCGCGCCCCGGCAAGCGGGCGCGACCCACGCCGAGCCGGTGCGGCCCGGCCCCGGGCCCCCGGCCGTCGGCGGCCGGCGGTCCGCCGTCAGCCCTGGACCGGTGCCGGCTCCCGTATCGGCCACGCGGGGTCAACCGTCGCGTCCGCTGTGCCCTTCCGGCGCAGGAACTGCTGGAAGTCGGCCGCCCACGCCGCGTACCACTCGATCTGCTGTGCGTGCAGCTCCGCCGGGAGCAGCCGGGCGACCTGGGGATGGCGGTCGGCTATCGCCACGGCCACCCGGACCGCCGCCAGCGCGTCCGCACCCGCCTCATGGGCGCCGTCGAGCACCACTCCGTACTCCACGCACACCGCCTCCAGTGTCCGCTTGCCCTTGCGGTAGCGGTCGACCGCGCGGTCGATCGTGTACGGGTCGACGACCGGGCCCAGGGGCGCGCCCCCGAGCCGGTCGGTGAGCGAGGGCAGGGCGTGGCGGCGCAGTTCGGCCTCCAGGAGCGTCAGGTCGAACGCCGCGTTGTACGCCACGACCGGCACTCCCCGCGCCCAGTACCCCGTGATCGTCTCCGCTATCTCGTCGGCGACCTCGCGCACCGGGCGGCCTTCGGACGCCGCCCGCTCGTTGCTGATGCCGTGGATCGCCGAGGCCTGTGCCGGGATCAGAATGCCCGGATCCGCCAGCCAGTTCCGCTGCCGGGCCACCTCGCCGCCCCGGACGCCGACGATCGCGGCCGACACGATCCGTGCCTCCAGCGGGTCCGTGCCGGTCGTCTCCAGGTCGAATCCGACCAGCGGTTCGCGGTGCCACCCCATCTTGGCCCTCCCTTTTGGTGCTCTCCCCCAGTGACGAACAGCCTCGCACGCACCACTGACAATGGGGTCCGGGGAGCCGATGATCGGTCAGGACACAGGCCGCGAATCCACCCACATCGACTCGAACTCCTCGCGGTATGTCGCGAAAAGTCCGTGTTCGACATCCTGGTCCGGGCGTACGACCTCCCGCCGCGCGCCTCCGCGCAGCACCAGCACCGGCGCCTCCATCCCCCGTGCCCTGCGCAGATACGACTGGACGACCGCGAGGCCGTCGGTGCCGTCCCCGTCGACCAGGTACGCCGTGAAGCGCGGGGTCTCGTCGAACACCTGGATCTCGAAGGCCCCGGGGTCGCGCAGCCGGGCCCGCACCCGGCGCATGTGCAGGATGTTCATCTCGACCGACCGGCTCAGCTCGCCCTTCTTCAGCCCCAGTTCGCGCTCGCGCCGCTTCACCGCGCTGCTCGCCGGGTTCAGGAAGAGCAGCCGGACGCGGCAGCCCGACTCGGCCAGGCGCACGAGCCGGCGCCCCGAGTAGTTCTGGACCAGCAGATTGAGGCCGATGCCTATCGCGTCGAGCCGTCTGGCGTGGCTGAACAGGTCCTCGGCGGGAAGCTGGCGCTGCAGCCGCACCCGGTCGGAGTGGACCGAGACCACGTCCGCGTACCGGTCGCCCACCAGGTCCTCGACCGCGTCGATGGGCAGCCGGTGCGCGGCCGGCGCGCCCGCCCCGCCGCCCAGCACGTCCAGCAGCCGGGCCGAGGCGCGCTCTGCCTGGGCGAGCACCGCCTCGTTGAGCGCGCGGTTGCGCGAGACGACGTTCCGCGCGACCTCCAGCTCGTCCAGGGCGAGCTCCACGTCGCGCCGGTCGTCCACGTACGGCTCGAAGCACGGCCAGTGCTGCACCATCAGCTCGCGCAGCTGCGGCAGGGTGAGGAAGCTCAGCACGTTGTCGTCGGCCGGGTCGAGCAGATAGCCCTTGCGGCGCGACACCTCCCGTACGGCGACGGCCCGCTGCACCCACTCCTGCCCGGCCGGGCCCGCAGCCGCCACCACCCAGTCGTCCCCGTGGACCGGCTCGTAGATGGGGCACAGCACGGCCGCGACCACGGCCCGCAGCCGCTGCTCCACCAGATTCAGCCAGATGTAGGCCCGGCCCGCCCGCTGGGCGCGCGTGCGCACCTCGCTCCAGGCGTCCGCGTCCCAGTCCAGTTCCGCCCCGATCTCCACCGGACGCGCCACGGAGACCGCGCCGGGCGGGATGTCGCCGGACTCCCCCTCGTGACCCGTGTCACCAGGGGGCAGCTCCAGCCCTCCCGAGCTCACCCGCCGCACCGCCTTCCGGTCCCCCTCCAACGATCAAGGAAGAGTACTCCGCGAGCAGGAGGCGGTGCAGCCGGATGGAGAGGCTGTTTCCCAACTCCCTTGTCCACGTGATCGGTTCCGCGCCGGCCCGTCGGGGCGAGTGAGCTGATTCATAGCGGCCCCACCTGCGCCGGGACCCCACACCGCTCCGAAAGGTGGCCGGATCCGTACGCGCAGGCCGTCCGGATCGACCGGGGTACCGGTCGCCCAACGGGGGTAACCGCTGTTCGGATCACCCTCCGGAGCACTCCGGCGTCCTAGGGGACGGACTTCTTTTCCGGGAGGATCTGCGTCAAGTGCCCCTCAGTACCCGGAACAGAAGTGGAAGAGTCTTGCCCATGCAGGTGTGGCCGGGACAGGCGTACCCACTCGGCGCCACGTACGACGGCGCCGGGACCAATTTCGCGGTCTTCTCGGAGGCCGCCCAGCGGATCGAGTTGTGCCTTCTGCACGACGACGGTTCGGAGACGGCGGTGGAGCTGCGCGAGAGCGACGCCTTTGTGCGCCACGCGTATCTGCCCGGAGTGATGCCGGGGCAGCGCTACGGCTTCCGTGTGCACGGCCCGTACGAGCCGCAGAACGGGCACCGCTGCAACTCGGCGAAGCTGCTCCTCGACCCCTACGCGCGCGCCATCAGCGGGAGCATCGAATGGGGCGAGGCGGTGTACGGCTACTACTTCGACCGCCCCGACTCGCGCAACGACATGGACTCGGCGCCGCACACGATGACGTCGGTGGTCGTCAACCCGTACTTCGACTGGGGCGACGACCGGCCGCCGCGCACCGAGTACCACCGCACGGTGCTCTACGAGGCCCATGTGAAGGGCCTGACGATGCTCCATCCGGAGCTTCCCCCGGAGATGCGCGGCACTTACGCGGCGCTGGCGCACCCGGCCGTCATCGGCCATCTGACGGAGCTGGGGGTGACGGCTCTGGAGCTGATGCCGGTGCACCAGTTCGTCAACGACCACCGGCTCGCGGACGAGGGGATGTCCAACTACTGGGGATACAACACGATCGGCTTCTTCGCCCCGCACAACGCGTACGCCTCCTGGGGAGACCGGGGGCAGCAGGTCCTGGAGTTCAAGCAGGCGGTACGGGCGCTGCACGAGGCCGGGATCGAGGTCATCCTCGATGTGGTCTACAACCACACGGCCGAGGGCAACCACCTGGGCCCCACCCTCTCCTTCCGGGGTCTGGACAACGCGCAGTACTACCGGCTCGCCGACGATCCGCGCTACTACGAGGACACCACCGGCACCGGGAACTCGCTCCTGATGCGCTCGCCGCACGTCCTCCAGCTGATCATGGATTCGCTGCGGTACTGGGTGACCGAGATGCATGTGGACGGGTTCCGCTTCGACCTCGCGGCGACGCTGGCCCGCCAGTTCCACGAGGTGGACCGGCTCTCGTCCTTCTTCGACCTGGTGCAGCAGGACCCGGTGGTCAGCCAGGTGAAGCTGATCGCGGAGCCCTGGGACGTCGGTGAGGGCGGCTACCAGGTGGGCAACTTCCCGCCGCTGTGGACCGAGTGGAACGGCAAGTACCGCGACACCGTACGGGACCTGTGGCGGGGCGAGCCACGTACGCTCGCCGAGTTCGCCGGACGCCTCACGGGCTCCTCCGACCTCTACCAGGACGACGGACGGCGTCCGCTGGCCTCCATCAACTTCCACACCTGCCACGACGGCTTCACCCTGCACGATCTCGTCTCGTACAACGACAAGCACAACGAGGCCAACAAGGAGGGCAACCGGGACGGCGAGAGCCACAACCGGTCCTGGAACTGCGGCGCCGAGGGCGAGACGGACGACGCGGGCGTACTGGAGCTGCGCGAACGCCAGATGCGCAACTTCATCGCCACCCTGATGCTGTCGCAGGGCGTGCCGATGCTCAGCCACGGCGACGAGTTCGCCCGCACCCAGCACGGCAACAACAACGCCTACTGCCAGGACAGCGAGCTGAGCTGGGTGAAGTGGCCCGACCCGGACAGCGACCCGGAGGGGACGCTGCTCGCCTTCACCCGGACGATGGTGTGGCTCAGGCGCGACCACCCGGTGTTCCGGCGCCGCCGGTTCTTCCACGGCCGGCCGGTGGAGGGCACGCACGACGAGCTGTCGGACATCGCCTGGTTCACCCCCGAGGGCGAGGAGATGACACAGCAGGACTGGCAGTCGTCGAGCGCCAAGGCCCTCACCGTCTTCCTCAACGGCAACGCCATCTCCGAGCCCGGCCCACGGGGCGAGCGCATCGCGGACGACTCCTTCCTACTGATGTTCAACGCGAGCGCGGAGACCATCGACTTCCTGGTGCCGGTCAACCACGGCCGGCAGTGGCAGGTGGTGGTCGACACGGGCCGGAGCGAGGGGGTGCCGCCGGGCGAGGGCGCCAAGGTGACGGCGGGCGAGCGGGTCACCCTCGTGGGGCGGAGCCTGGCGGTGCTGCACCGCCCGGCCTGAGCGGGGGCGGGCACCGCGGCCGGGGAACGAGGACCCTCTCCGGCCGTACGGGGCCCGCCGGACCTCATGGGAACGCCGACCGGCACGGGGCCGTTCGGGTGACGCCCCCGCACCCGGTCCGAAGCGCTCCGGGCATCGGGCGAAACGCGCGCGGCAGACGGGTGCGGGCGCGTGGGCCGAAGGCACAGAAGCCGCGATACAGGGTACGTACGTTTGTATGACACCCACTGCGACCTACCGGCTGCAGCTCCAGCCGGGCTTCCCCTTCCGTGCCGCCGAGCGTGCCGTGCCGTATCTGGCCTCGCTCGGGGTGTCGCATCTGCATCTGTCGCCGGTCCTGGAGTCGGTGCCGGGGTCGACGCACGGCTACGACGTCGTCGACCACGCGCGCGTACGCGAGGAGCTGGGCGGGGAGGACGGACTGCGGCGGCTCGCCCGGACCGCGCGGGCCGCCGGGCTCGGCCTGGTCCTCGACATCGTCCCGAACCACATGGCGGCGGCGCCGCGCCACAACCGGCAGCTGTGGGAGGTGCTGCGCAAGGGGCCCGACTCGCCGTACGCCACCTGGTTCGACATCGACTGGACGGCGAACGGCGGCAAGGTGCTGCTGCCGGTCCTCGCCGGGCCGGTCGGGGACGAGCTGGACCGGCTGGCGGTGGACGCGGAGAAGGGCGTACTGACGTACGGGGAGGCGCATGAGTTCCCCTTGCGCGCCGGTACGGAGGGGCTGCCCCTGCCCGAGCTGCTGGACGCCCAGTGGTACCGGCTCGGCTGGTGGCGGCTGGCCCGCACCGAGCTCAACTACCGCCGGTTCTTCACCATCTCGGACCTCATCGGGGTCCGGGTGGAGGACGAGGACGTCTTCGCCGCGACCCACGCCAAGGTGCTGGAGCTGGTGCGGGACGGGGTGGTGGACGGGCTGCGCGTTGACCACCCGGACGGGCTCGCCGACCCCGAGACGTATCTGCGGCGGCTGAACGAGGCGACCGGCGGCGCCTGGACCGTGGTGGAGAAGATCCTCGCCCGCACCGAACCGCTGCCCTCCGACTGGGCGGTCGCCGGGACGACCGGCTACGACGCGCTGCACCGGATCGACGGCCTCTTCGTCGACCCGGCCGGCCACCGGGAACTTCTGCGCCACTACCGGGAGTTCATCGGGCAGGACGGCGACCGGGGCGGGCACTGGGAGCCGACCGCGCGGCGCGCCGCGTACGAGGTGGTCACCCATGACCTGGCCGCCGAGGTGGACCGGCTGACGCGCGCGGCGGCGCGCCTGTGCGCCCGCACCCCGGACCTGCGCGACCACGCCCCCTGGGCCCTGCGGCTGGCCCTGTGCGAGCTGCTGGTGCGGATGCCGGTGTACCGCCCGTACCGCACCGGGGCGGAGGAGGTGCTCACCCCGGAGATGGCGCGGGAGGCGCGGGAGGCCTTCGGTGTCCCGGAGGAGGCCGCGGCGGTCGACGCGGTGCGGGGGCTGCTGCTGGGACGGCACGGCGCGAGGAAGGCCGACGACGACGGCGGGGAAGGCGTCGAACTCCACACCTTCCAGGCCCGTTTCGCCCAGACGTCCTCGGCTCTGCGCGCCAAATCCCTGGAGGACACGGCGTTTTATCGATTTGTGGCTCTGCTGTCCGCCAACGAGGTGGGTGGCGAGCCCGGACGGCCCGTCGTGCCCCCCGAGGAATTCCACGCCTACTGCGCCAGGATCGCTCGCGACTGGCCCGCCACCGGGACGGTCCTGTCCACGCACGACACCAAGCGCAGTGCGGACGTACGGGCCCGGATCGCCGTGCTGTCCGAGTGCCCGGAGCGGTGGAGGGCGCTGCTCGGGCGGCTGGCCACGGCCCCCGCGCCCGATCCCCAGCTGGCCTGGGCGGCCTGGCAGACAGCGGTCGGTCTCGGCGGCACCGGGCCGGCCGCGGACCGGCTGGGCGGGGCCCTGCTCAAGGCCGCGCGCGAGGCGGGCCTGCACACGACGTGGACCGAGCAGGATCCGGTGTACGAGCGGGCGCTGACCGACTTCGCCGTCTCTGGGCCCGGCGGGGCGCTCGCGGCGCAGATCGCGGAGTTCTCCCGGAGCCTGGCGTCGGCCACGCGCGCGAACGTGCTGGGCGCCGCCCTCGTACAGCTGACGATGCCGGGCGTGCCGGACGTGTACCAGGGCACGGAGTCGGAGTGCCTGACGTTGGTGGACCCCGACAACCGCCGGCCGGTCGACTTCCCCGAGACGGGAACGCACTCACTCCCGGACGAGAAGGGCGAGCTGTCGAGGGCGGCTCTGCGGCTACGACGGGAACTTCCGGAGGTGTTCGGGGAGTTCAGTACGTACGAGGCGCTGTTCGCCGACGGACCGGCCGCCGACCACTGCCTCGCGTTCTGCCGCTCCGGTGACGTGGTGACGGCGGTGACCCGGCTCTCCCTGCGGCTGGGCGCGTCGGGCGGCTGGGGCCCGACGGGGCTGGCGCTGCCGGAGGGGGCGTGGGTCGATGTCCTGCGGACCGGCGCCTCAAAGGACTCCGGCCGCCACGACAGGCCCGACCGGCCAGGCCGGGAGTTCACGGGGACGGTGAAGCTCAGCGATCTGTTCGCCGACCATCCGGTCGCCCTGCTCAGGCGGGTCGACCGGCCGGGCGTACGAGAAGGGTCCGCGGGGCCCGTGTGAGCAGCCCCGTCTCGGTGGGCCGGAAGCCCCCGGCCCACCGGAGCCGCGGCATGGCGTCGCCCAGCGCGCGTACGGCGCACTCCGCCTGGAGTTCGGCCACGCGCGCGGCCGGGCAGTCCGGGGGCCCGAAGGCCAGCGGGGCCGCGGCGGTGCGGCGCGGGTCGAACCGATCGGGATTTGCGAACCGGTCCGGGTCCCGGCTCGCGGCTCCGACCAGCAGGGCGACCGCCGCGCCCGCGGGCACCGTGCCGCCGGCCGTACGGGCGTCCCGGCGCGCCCGTCTCAGTACGACATGAACGGGAGGGTTCCTGCGCAGGGACTCGCCCCAGACGGCGGTGAGGGCGCCGGGCGCCGCGCCCGCTGCCGCCGCCCACTCCCCCGGATGGTCGAGGAGATTGGCGAGCAGGGAGGCGAGCGCCTTGCCGATCAGGGCGGACCGATCGGCGCAGAGCACGGCCAGGGCGGCGGCCGGGCCCGCCCGCCGGCCCTTGACGCGGCTGCCGCGCGTCAGCTCCGCGCAGGACAGCCCGAGCGCGGTGGCGGCGGTCCCGACCGGCAGCCAGTGGCAGAACTCCGCGGCCAGATCGGCCCCTTCACGCCTCGCGAGCCGCCGCGCCAGCACGAAGGCGGTCCGCTCGGACACCTCCCTCAGCACCCCGAACGCCTCGTCGTCCGCCTCCTGCGGCGATCCTTCGCACCACACCTCGCCGGGCCAGCAGCACGGCCCGCGCCGAGGCCGCACGAGCCCCGGGTCGCCCAGCGCGGAGGCGACGTCCCCGTACCGGCTGACGAGCCACGCCCCCAGCCGGCCGTCCCACACCAGCGGGTACGACTCGCGCAGGGTGCGGTAGAAGCCGTACCGGTCCCGGGCGGCCTCGGGGCCGAGGAGGGAAGGGGTGGCGGGCACGGCGGGCGCTGCCGCCCCGGGCCCGGTCACAGCACCCCGGCCTCCGCGCGCGGGCTCGGGCGGCCCCGTCGGCACCGGTGCGCCCCGCTTCTCGGTCTGCATCCGCCGCCCTCCGCCGGTCGGCGCCCGGGTGGGCGCGGCTGCACCCAGCGGACCACCGCGGCCACGCGGACGCGATCGGCGTGCGCCCGTACGGGTGAACTCGCGGGGCGCGGGCGGTCCGGCCCCCAGCAAGGCCGACCCCCACGCGTTCGGCTACTCCGGTGCCTCCTGCGGGGCAACGGGCAGCGAGTACCGCAGCTTCTCGCGGCCGGTCGCGCCCATGCGGTCGTAGAACCGCCGCGCCCCTTCGTTCCAGACCGGCGTCTGCCACTGCACCTGGGGCATCCCGAGCGCCCGTGCCTCGGCGGCGACCGCCTCGACCAGCAGGGCGCCGAGGCCCAGCCCGCGGTGGCCGTCGCGCAGGAAGAGACAGTCCATGTGCAGGTACTCGCTCGCCTGCCAGGTGGAGAACTCGGGCGCGCAGCTCGCGTATCCCACGACCTCGCCGCCCGGTATCTCGGCGACGAAACAGCGCGCCCGGGACCTGCCCGGGCCGAAGAGGACCGCTGCGAGCCGGTCCGCGAGACCGGGCGCGGGCGGCTCGGCCCTCTCGTACACGGCGTGCTCCGCGGCGAGTTCGGCCAGGCGTGGCAGGTCTGCGGGGCGGGCGGCCCGCACCCGCGGCTGCTGGTCGTCGTTCATACCGCCATCATGAGGGGCACCACTGACAACGCCCCCGGCGCGGGCGTTCGCCCAGGTCGGTGTCAGTGCGTGGCGAGGCGGAAGCTCATCCGCCCGAAGCTCACATGGTCGCCGTCGTTGACCACGACGGCGCCCGTCACCCGGCGCCCGTTGACGCTCGTGCCGTTGGTGGATCCGAGGTCGCGCAGCACCCATACGCCGGACTGGTGGGTCAGCTCGGCGTGCACCCGGGAGACCGTCTCGTGGCTGAGCCGCAGCCCGTTGTGCGGGTCGCGGCCGATCCGCAGCGGATACGGACCCGGCACGGGGAAGAGCAGCTTCGGCAGCCTTTCGGACTGCCACGCGCGGCGCATCGAGACGCTGAACCCGGAGACCCGGCTCACGGCCCCGTACAGCGCCTTCGACCAGCGGCTCTTGGCGTCCAGGTCGGCGGTGAGCGCGGCGAGTTCGTCGGACCGGCGCGCGGACAGGGCCAGTTCCATCCGGCGCAGGAACGTGTCGTGCGACAGCTTCCCCTGTGCGGCGCCCTCTTTGAGCAGGTCGAGCGCCCGGTCACGCTCGGCGTCCGACGGCCGGGCGGGAGCGGGATACGTGTTGAACTGGAAGGACGACGTCACAGCAGAGATTGTCGGGCCGACGGGCTCGGCGTGTCCAGCAGGGCGGCACTTTGCGTCCGTTGCGCGCACCGCCCTCTGACCTGCGAGGAAAACCCTTGTCGCACGGCCCGGCGCGATTGCTACGGTCTGGCCACCGTTACCGCCCACGAGGGGAACCCCTTGACGACATCCGCGTCGGACATCACCTTCCGTCCGCTCGCCGGGCCCGAGGAACTCGGGCTCTTCCAGCAGCTCTCCTACGTCCTCGACCACGAGGTGGAGGAGGATCTCGCCACCGGCCGCCGGCTGCCCGCCTGGATGTGGGTGGCGCTGCGCGGGGACCGGGTGCTCGCCCGCCTCTCCTGGTGGACGCCGCCGGACCACGAAGCCCCGTTCGTCCTCGACTTCCTCGACGTCGACGACTCGCTGCCGCCCGCCGAGCGTCACGCCGTCGGGGTGGAGCTGCTGGAGACCGCGACGGCGGCGGTGATCCCGGCGGGCATACCGCGTCCGGAGTACGGGCGCTTCACGCCGGGCGACTGGCGCGAGGACGCCCACGCGCGCGAGGTCGTCGAGACCCGCATGGGCATCGCGTCCGCGACCGGCGCACGGCTCCTGGTGGAGCGGCTGCGGATGGAGTGGCGGCCGGGGACGCCGGTCCCCGCCCCCTCCACGCGGCTGGTCTTCCGCCCGGCGACCGACCGCGAGGAGCTGCTGTCCCTGATGACGCTGGTCCTGGAGGGCACGCTCGACGAGCACAGCCGTACGGAACTGCGGACGATGACCCCGCGCGCGTCGGCGGAGCTGATGTACGAGGAGGAGTTCGAGACGTACCGGACGCCCCGCGAGTGGTGGCGGATAGCCGAACTCCCGGACGGGGGCGGCCCGGTCGGCTTCGTCGTCCCGGCGCGCAACAACTACCACCCGATCATCGCGTACATCGGTGTTCTGCCCGCCCACCGCGGCCACGGCTACATCGACGACATCCTGGCCGAGGGCACCCGCGTCCTGGCCGCGCAGGACGTCCCGCGCATCCGTGCCGCCACGGACTTCGGCAACGTGCCGATGGCGAACGCCTTCGCGCGCGCGGGGTACGTGACCTTCGGGTGCGCGATCAACATGGTGTGGCCGAGCGACGGCTGAGACGGTTCGCCGGGCTCAGCGGGTGGCGCGCTGGGCCCGGATCATGTCCCGGTACCAGCGGTAGGAGTCCTTCGGGGTGCGCCGCAGCGTCGGGTAGTCGACGTGGACGAGGCCGAAGCGCTGTGCGGCGCCCTCGATCCACTCGATGTTGTCGGTGAGGGACCACACGAAGTAGCCGCGTACGTCCACGCCCTCGGCGATGGCGCGGTGCAGGGCGCGCAGATGCCCGTCCAGATAGCGGATGCGTCCGGCGTCCTCGATGCCGTCGTAGGAGCAGCCGTTCTCGGTGATGTACACCGGCGGCAGCCGGTCGCCGTAGCGCGCCTTCAGTAGGAGGAGCATCTCGCGCAGCCCGTCGGGGACCACCGGCCAGCCGAAGGCCGTGGTCTCGTACCCCTCGATCTCCCTGATGCCGAAGGGCAGTTCGGGGGGCATCGCGAACCCGGCGAAGGAGTCGACGGCCTCGGGCGCGGGCGCGCCCACGCGCGTGGGGTTGTAGTAGTTCACCCCGTACCAGTCGAGCGGCGCCGAGATGACGGCGAGGTCGTCCGCGACCGGGCCCGGCATCAGGGCCGCGAAGTTCTCGTCGGGGTAGCGGCCGGTGAGGACGGGGTCCGCGAACAGCCAGTTGCCGATCGTGTCGTACAGGTCCGCGGCGAAACGGTCCTCCTCGCTCTCGCCCGCGGGCCACACCGGTGTGTGCGAGAGCGCCAGGCCTATGGAACGGGCGCCGGCGTCACGCAGGGCCCCGACGGCCAGACCGTGGGCGAGCAGCTGGTGGTGGGCGGCCGGGAGGGCGTCGAAGAGGAGCTTCCTGCCGGGCGCGTGCTCCCCGAGCGCGTAGCCGAGCAGCGTCACCTCGGCCGGCTCGTTGACGGTGATCCACATGGGGACGCGGTCGGCGAGCCTTTCGGCCACCACGCGCGCGTAGTCGGCGAACCGGTACGCGGTGTCGCGCTGGAGCCAGCCGCCCGCCTCATCGAGCTCCAGCGGGGTGTCCCAGTGGTAGAGGGTCGGCGCGGGGGTGATGCCGTGGGCGCACAGCTCGTCGACGAGCCGGTCGTAGAAGTCGAGCCCCGCCTCGTTGACCGGGCCGCTGCCGCCCGGGACGACACGCGGCCAGCTGACGGAGAAGCGGAAGGCTCCGGCGCCGAGCCCGGCGAGCAGGGCGACGTCCTCGCGGTAGCGCGCGTGGAAGCCGGTGCCCCGGGAGGCGTCGGCGCCGTCCTTGACGCGTCCCGGCTCGGCGGCGAAGGCGTCCCAGCCGGAGGGCCCCTTGCCCTCGGCTGCGGCGGCCCCCTCGGTCTGGAAGGCTGAGGCGGAGGCTCCCCAGAGGAAGCCGTGCGGGAACGGCGGCAGGGTCATGGATGTGGACCTTAATGGCGGGTAACCGCAACCTCCAGACCTTGCTCCCGCCTTCCGCGGACGATGGAGGCCCTGTTCCACGGTTTGACGGTACGCGGGCAACGGGAGGTATCAGGCATGTTGTTCGAGGTGTGGGCGCCGCGGGCGGACCGGGTCGCCCTCCAGTTGGAGGGCGCGGCCCACGACATGGAGCCGCATCCGGTGCGGACCGGATGGTGGATCACCGAGGCCGCGGCCCGCGACGGCGACCGGTACGGGTACGCCGTGGACGGCGGGCGCCCGCTGCCGGACCCGCGCTCGCGCCGACTCCCGGACGGACCGGACGGCCTGAGCGCGGTCGTCGTCCACGAGGACTACGGCTGGCAGCACCCCTGGGAGGGCCGTCCGCTGTCCGGCGGGATCCTCTACGAGCTCCATGTCGGCACCTACACCGACGAGGGCACCTTCGACGCCGCGGCCGGCCGTCTCGCCCATCTGGCGGAACTGGGCGTGACGCATGTCGAGCTGATGCCGGTGTGCTCGTTCCCGGGGCGGCACGGCTGGGGATACGACGGCGTGGCGCCCTGGGCCGTGCACGAGCCCTACGGAGGCCCCGAAGGGCTGAAGCGCTTCGTCGACGCGGCGCACGCCCACGGCCTGGGCGTCGTCCTCGATGTCGTCCACAACCACCTCGGCCCCTCCGGCAACCGGCTCCCCGCCTTCGGCCCGTACTTCACCGACACCCACCAGACGCCGTGGGGCGCCGCCGTCAACCTGGACGCCCCGGGATCGGACGAGGTACGCGCGTACTTCCTGGAGAGCGCGCTCGCCTGGCTGAGCGACTACCGGCTCGACGGGCTGCGCCTGGACGCCGTGCACGCGCTGTACGACACGCGCGCGCTGCCGTTCCTCGAAGAGCTCTCCACCGCCGTCGACGTGCTCTCCGTACAGCTGGGCCGGCCGCTCTTCCTCGTCGCCGAGTCCGACCAGTGCGACCCGCGCACCACCGCCCCGCGCGCGGCGGGCGGCCTGGGACTGCACGCCCAGTGGAACGACGACTTCCACCACGCCCTGCACACCGCTCTCACCGGCGAGTCCCAGGGCTACTACGCCGACTTCGCCCGCGCCCCCGTCGCCGCCCTGGCCAAGTCCCTCACCCGGGTTTTCTTCCACGACGGCACCTATTCGAGCTTCCGCGGCCGGACCCACGGCCGGCGCGTCGACCGCGCCAGGACCCCCGCGCACCGCTTCCTGGCCTACGCCCAGACCCATGACCAGATCGGCAACAGGGCACTGGGCGACCGGCTCGCCGCCACGCTCTCCCCCGGCCTGCTCGCCTGCGCCGCCGCGCTGGTGCTGACCGGCCCGTACACGCCGATGCTCTTCATGGGCGAGGAGTGGGGCGCCCGCACGCCCTGGCAGTACTTCACCGACCACCCCGACCCCGAGCTCGCCGAGGCCGTACGCACGGGCCGGCGGCGGGAGTTCGCGGCGCACGGCTGGGCCGAGGAGGACATCCCCGACCCGCAGGACCCCGCCACCCGGGCGCGCTCGTGCCTGGACTGGGACGAGCCGGCCAGGGAGCAGCACGCGCGCCTGCTCGGCTGGCACCGGCAGTTGATCGCGCTGCGCCGCACCCGCCCCGACCTCACCGACCCGGACATCGCCGCGGTCAAGGTCGTCCACGACGAGGAGGCGCGCTGGCTGATGTTCCGCCGCGGCGACCTGCGGACCGTGGTCAACCTCGGTAAGGAGGCCGCGGTGATCCCGCTGGGCCGCAACAACTGCCGGGTGCTGGCCGCGTGGGAACCGGTGGAACCGCCCCTCCCGGACGGCCGGTTCCTGCTGCCCCCCGAAGCGTGCGCGGTCCTCGGCCCCGTCGGCACCTGAGCGTCCGGCCCGCCGGCGTCCCGCCTAGTCGACGAGCGCCATCTCGCGCGCGGTGTTGTTGAAGCTGCGCGCGCCGTCCTCGGTGACCGTCACGATGTCCTCGATCCGCACACCGAACCGGCCCGGCAGATAGATCCCCGGCTCCACGGAGAAGCACATGCCGGGCACCAGCGGCTGCTCCTCGCCCTCGATCATGTAGGGCGGCTCATGGGTGGTGACGCCGATGCCGTGGCCGGTGCGGTGGATGAAGTACTCGCCGTATCCGGCCTCGTCGATCACCGCGCGCGCCGCCCGGTCGACATCCTGACAGGCCGCCCCGGGCCGCACCGCCTCGCACCCGGCCCGCTGGGCCTCCCGTACGACGTCGTGGACGCGCCGCTCCTCGGCGGAGGGCTCGCCGACGTGGACGGTACGGGTGGTGTCCGACCCGTAGCCGTGCTTGAGGGCGCCGAAGTCCAGGACGACCATGTCGCCGTGCCCGATGGTCCGCTCGCCCGCCTCGTGGTGCGGGTTGGCGCCGTTGGGACCTGAGCCCACGACCGTGAAGTCCACCTGCGAATGACCGAACTCGATGAGCAGCGCGGCCAGATCGGCCGCCACGTCCGTCTCCCTGCGTCCCGCGAAGGGGACCTTGAGGATTTCCCCGTAGGCCCTGTCGGCGGCCTCACCGGCCGCCTCAAGGCGTGCCAGCTCGTGTACGTCCTTGACCGCCCGGAGCATGGGGAGCGCCTGCGTGAGGGCCGCATAGGACGTTCCGGGAAGCCTCTGCTGGAGGCCGAGCAGATGCATCGCCCAGGCGTTGTCACTGACGCCGAACCGCCCACCGGCAGCCAGCAGGGGCGCGGTCACGCCGTACGGGTCGGTGCCGTCGGTCCAGTCCCGCAGGGTGAGTGCGGCGGCCCCGGCCGCCCGCTCGGCGTCCGGCGCCTCCAGCTTCGGTACGACGAGGACCGGCTCACGCCCCGCCGCCAGCACCAGCACCGTCAGCCGCTCGGTGATCGCGGTCGGCTGATACCCGGTCAGGTAGACCAGGTCGGGCCCGGGCGCGACCAGGACGCCCGCAAGCCCCGCGTCGGCGGCGGACTCGGCGGCGCGGGCCATCCTGGCCCGGTAGTCGTCGGCGGTGAAGGGCGCGGGAGCAGGGGTAGGATGCATGGGCCCCATCCTGCCCGTACGCCCGGACGCAGGCGATCGGGAATCGGGAACCGGGAATGGCGAACCGGGGAAAACGAGTCGGGAACGGCGAGTCGGGAAAACCGACACCGCGGGCCCGGCCCGGCCCGGCCCCGTCCAGGCGTCCAGGCGTCCAGACGATCAGGCGGTCCGGCGGTCAGGCGCCCTCCTGGCTGTCCCCCACCAGCCGTTCCAGCAGTTCCTGGAAGTCGTCGCCGACGACGATGCGCAGGCCGTCGCCCTCGACCTCGCGGTCGCTGAGCTGGGTGAGCGTGCCGTCGCGCCACCAGTAGACGAACGGGCTGATCGCCCCGGGCGTGTCCTCGAAGCCCGCCGCGGCGAAGGACGCCATGGCGTTGAGCGCCGGAATCATCCCCGAGTCGCGGATCGCGTGGAAGGCCAGCTGGTGCCGGAACGGCATGGCGACCAGAGCCCCGTCCGGTGTCAGCTCGCGCCCGGTGAGCCGCTGCACCAGGGCGTCCAGGGCGAGCACCCGGCTGGCCGTGTAGAACGAGTCACCCACGACCACCTCGAACCGCATACCGTCCTCGCCCTTGACGGTCTCGTGCGACTCGACCGGCAGCTCCCTGAGGTTGCGCAGGGCCTGGGCGCGCAGATCGGGGACGTGGCCGAGCGGCTCCAGCGCCTCGTCGGTGAGCATCATGACGCTCTCCGGCAGATCCAGGGCGAGGATCTCGTACAGCCCGGGCGCGACACCGCGCGCGTAGCTGAAGGTCTGGGGGTCGAGCCCGTTCTCACTGATCACCCGGGGGTAGAGCTGGGCGCGGATCTGCTCGGGCGGGAGGGTGTCGAGAGCGGACGGCCCGTCCATGGTGCGCAGCACCATGCCGACATGGCGGCGAATCAGCTCCGGCCACACCCGGGGCCCACGGCGGTCGTTGTGGCAGACCGCCGCGAGGTTGGCCAGGCCGAACCGCCGGCCTCCGCTGTCCTCCACGGAGTCGGCGTAGACGGTCACTTCGAGCCCGTGCTCGGCGAACGCCTCACGCACCCGCGCGCGGAACCGCGAGCCCTCTTCGGCCGAGAAATAGCCGAACTCCGCGTCCCGGGGCGCGTCGCTCCGGTCCCGCCTCGGCCCCCGTCGGAATATCCCCACGTCAGCTGCCTTCCGTCACACGGGTCACACGGTAGCCCCGCGGTAGATCCCTACGCCGTTCCCACGCCCGGTGAAGGCCGAGCCTACCCAGCACCCCGCCGGCTGACGACAAGATCCGCACGCTCCCGGCCACCCGCCACCACGCGCGCGTTGACCTCGTCGGACTCCCTGACCCACCGTTCGGCGTACGCACGGTCCTTCCCGTACCGAACGTGCCGCTCGACGAGTCTGCGCACCCGCTCCTCGCTGTCGATCTCCAGGAACCAGACCTCGTCGAGCAGAGCCCGGACCGGTGCCCAGCCGTCCCGGTTGTGGAGGAGGTAGTTCCCCTCGGTGACGACGAGTGGGACCTCGGGGCCGACCGGGATACTCCCGGCGACCGGCTCCTCCAGCGAACGGTCGAAGGCGGGCGCGTACACCACGCTGCCCGGCTCGGGGTCCCTCAGCCGGGTCAGCAGGGCGGCGTATCCGGCGGAGTCGAAGGTGTCCGGGGCGCCCTTGCGGTCGGCGCGGCCGAGACGGACGAGCTCGGCCTGGGCGAGATGGAAACCGTCCATCGGGACCAGTACGGCGTCCCCGCCGAGCCGCTCGGCCAGGCGCGCCGCCAGGGTCGACTTTCCGGAGCCGGGCGCCCCGGCGATGCCGAGGACGCGCCGGTGGCCGGGGCGGGCGAGCAGCCGAGCGCGCTCGGCGAGACGGTCAAACACAGCGATCTCCATCCCGGCATTCTCTCGCGGCGGCCTTCCGTCTCCGGCGGCTTGGCACGCTGAGAGTCATACGTATAACCTGGCTGCATGTCCCATATTGCCCTGATCACGCTCGTCGTCCGCGACTACGACGAGGCCATCGCCTTCTACACCGACGCCCTCGGCTTCGAACTGGTCGAGGACACCGACCGCGGGGACGGCTCCCGCTGGGTGGTGGTGCGCCCACGCGGCACCGGCACCGCATCCCTGCTGCTGGCCCGCGCCAAGAACGACGCCGAGCGTGCGAGCGTCGGCGCACAGACGGGCGGCCGGGTCGGCTTCTTCCTGCACACCGAGGACTTCGCCACCGACCACGCCCGGATGACCGCGGCCGGCGTCCGCTTCCTGGAGGAGCCGCGCCATGAGGTGTACGGGTCGGTCGCGGTCTTCCAGGACCTCTACGGCAACCGGTGGGATCTGCTGCAGTCGGCGTGACCGTGGGGGGCGTCTGCTCCGGAACGCAGAAAAGCCCCGTACCGGAGACCGGTACGGGGCTTTTCCCAAAATTTGTTCGGCGGCGTCCTACTCTCCCACAGGGTCCCCCCTGCAGTACCATCGGCGCTGAAAGGCTTAGCTTCCGGGTTCGGAATGTAACCGGGCGTTTCCCTAACGCTATGACCACCGAAACACTATGAAATTAACGAAACCGGGCAACAACACGGCTGTTCGTTATTTCAGAACTAACACAGTGGACGCGAGCAACTGAGGACAAGCCCTCGGCCTATTAGTACCAGTCAGCTCCACCCCTTACGAGGC
>NZ_JBJHPC010000821.1:0-2390 GCF_045257485.1 Streptomyces sp. YS-3
GGTGGGACGGGGAGAGCGTACGAACATGGTCGACATGCCTTCCGAGAGAGGGATTGCGGGGCGCCGCAGTCGGGCGGGGCGCCGGCCGGGCCGACGTGCCGAGCTGACGGACGGCCGTCGGCCCGGCCGGGTGACCGGCCCGGCTCGGGGGTCAGTTCACGTAGTACAGGTCGAACTCGTCGCGCCCGTTGTCCACGCACTCGTAGCGGCTGAACAGCCCCATGCCGACACTGAGCGAACCCGCCGCGCGGCAGGAGTCGTACGTCTTGTAGTGCCCGCCGAAGTAGCGGTAGTCGGCCGCCTGCGCGGACTGGGCGGCGGCGCCGCCGAGCAGGAGGGCTGCCAGGAGCAGGGATCCGGTAGCGGTCGCTTTCATGCGCATGAGCCAGGTCCACCGTTCGGTGTGAGCCGCGTGCGGCTGTGTCTGTCAGGGACGTGAGAAGCCTTTCGCTGCCCGTCGACGATTCACCGACGTACCGCTGACGCTTCGCTCACGTCCGCCGCTTCCCCTCCCCCGCCCTGGCCGCCAGCGCCGCACGGCGCTCGGCGTACTCCCCGGCGCCGGTGATCCGCGAGAGGAGTTCCAGGGCCTGCCCGGCCGTCTCGTCGAGCCCGTGCGCCTCCGCCTGCCCCGCCGACTCCTCCAGCTCCGCCAGCGCCTCGGCGATGCGCCCGAGGTCCCACAGAGCCTGCCCGCTCTGCAGGTGCAGCCACGCCCGCCCGACGACCTCCTCCTCACCAGTGAGCGTCAACGCGTGCCGAACGTGGGCCAGCGCCTGCTCGGGGCGCCCTCCATCGAGGGCGAACCTGGCGAGATGCTGCAGGGCCAGCCGCTGGGTCGGCAGATGGCCGCACCGGACCGCGAGCGCCAGTGCGCGCAGACACTGGGTACGCGCGGGCCGGGGCTCTCCCGCCCGGGCGTAGGCCATGCCGAGGTTGATCCGGGCCGTCGCCTCGGAGACCGGATGGGTGGCCATCGCGGGCGCCGGCTCCAGGCAGCTCAGGGCCTCGGACAGCCGGCCCTGCTCGATCAAGAGCCAGCCGAGCAGCGCGCGGACACGCGACTCGCCGTCCGCCCCGGCCGCGTGGGGGTCGCGCTGCACGGAGTCGAGCGCGTCGGTGAGCAGGGGGCACCACTCGTCGCGCGGACGCAGGACCATGAGCGGCCACTGCAGGATCCCCAGCCGCCAGGCCTGGGCGTGCAGGTGCTCGGCACGCGCCGCGATGACCGTCCGGGCGAGCAGTTCACGCTGATCGGCATACCAGTCCAGGGCCTGGGGCCGGGAGGTGAACTCCGTCTGGCAGGAGGGCCGCCAAGTGCCGGGCGGCAGGACGCAGCACGCCTGGGAACCCGGTTCGGCTGCCTCGGTGGCGGCCAGGCAGGTGTGCAGCAGCAGGTCCACCAGCCGCCGCAGCGCACTGTCCGTGCCCGGCCCGGCCGGGGCGCCGCCCGACCCCTCCCCTGCGGTGCGGGCGTACAGGCGGACCAGGTCGTGCAGGGACCAGTCGCCGTCGCGCCCCTCCACTACGAGGTGGGCGCCGGCCAGGGCGTCGAGCGCGCGCAGCGCGGCGTCCTCTGTGGTACCGGCCAGGGCAGCCGCCGCGTGGAGGTCGATGCGTCCGCCCGGGTGCGACGTGAGGGCGTACAGCATCCGGCGGTCCTCGGGCGCGACGTGCCGCAGGGAGGCGCCGAGTGCGGCGCGCGGCCCTTGGTCGTCGACGGACAGGAGGGCCAGTCTTCGGTTGCCGTCCAGGAGTTGTGCGGCCATCCGTTCCAGGGAGGTGTCCGGCTGGTAGGTGAGGCGGGCCGCCACCACGCGCAGGGCCAGTGGCAGTCCGCCGCAGAGTCCGGCCAGACGGCGGGCGGCGCCGGGCTCGGCGGCGACGCGCCGGGCTCCGAGTACGGAGACCAGCAGCGCCGTGGAGTCGCCGTCGTCCAGGATGTCGACCGGTACGGGCCGGGCGCCCTCGGAGACGACGAGGCCCCCCAGCCGGTCCCGCGAAGTGACCAGCGTGACGCAACCGGCTCCGGCGGGCAGCAGCGGACGCACCTGCCCGGAGGAGCCCGCGTCGTCGAGCACCACCAGGAGGCGGAGGTCGGCGGTCAGCTCCCGGTAGACCGCGGCGGCGCCCTCCGCCGAGTCCGGGACGTGCTCGGGGGCGACGCCCAGGCATCGCAGGAACCGCTGGAGCACGAGATCGCCGTCCGCCGGGCCGCGTGCCCCGAAGCCGCCCAGTTCGGCGAAGAGCAGGCCGTCGGGGAAGCGGTCGGCGTTCCGGTGGGCCCAGTGCACGGTGAGTGCGGACTTGCCGACGCCCGCGGGTCCGGTGACCAGGCAAACCGGTGATTCCTCCGCGATCAAGGCGTCCAGCCGGGCGAGTTGGGCGGC
>NZ_JBJHPC010000822.1:0-2388 GCF_045257485.1 Streptomyces sp. YS-3
GAGGGGTCGTACGGTTCCGGGGCGCCCGGGTCGTACGCGCACAGCCGCACCGGCGGCGGAACCGGCGGCGGGGGCGGCCCCGCCGACGCCGTGCCGGGGCCGCGCGCTCCCGAGCCGCCCGCCCCGCCGTCGCGCTTCTCGTTCTCCGTGGGTACCGCCGTCGAGCCCGGCGAGCGGGGCCGGGGCCGGCGCATGAGCTGCACGGTCGCGCTGGCCGTCGCGGGGGCGGTGGCCGCCGCGACCGTCGGCGCCGCGTTCCTCTTCGACCTGATGCCGGGGGACAGCGGCCACAAGCGCGACGCGGCCTCGGGCAGCCCCAGCAGGACCGCCACGCCGCCGCCGGACTCGACCCCCGGCGGGACGGGCGGTCCGGGCGTCCCGCAGCTGCCCCGGGCCTTCCTGGGCACCTGGAAGGGCCCGATGACGGAGTCCACGACCGGGCAGCCGCACGGCGACCTGACGGCCGTGTTCACGGCGGGCGGCACCGGCAAGGACGTCCTGCGCACCTCCTCCAGGATCAGCGTGCTGGGCACGACCGTGGAGTGCCTCGGAGTCGGCAGGCTCGTCTCCGGCACCGACCGGAGCGTCACGGTCGAGGAGCGCACCGACCCGGAGCGCCGGGGTACGGCGGGCCTGTGCACCGGCGGGACGGCGATCCTGGTCTTCACCCGCAACGCGGACGGCACGCTCAGGTACGAGTCGAAGGAGACGGGCGCGGGCAAGCCGTACGCGACGCTGGTCAAGCAGACGGGCTGAGCGGCACGGGTCCGTACGGGTCGGTACAGGTCCGTACGGGTCAGGCCCGGCACCCGGGCCGAAGCGGGCCCGGCCCGCTGGCGTAGGCTGGCGCGGTCCGTCCGCAACCCTGCCGAAAGGGACACTCCGGTGACTGAGAAGGCCGACCTCCAGTCCGTCCTCGACCGTGCCGCCGCGGGTGGACGCATCACCCCCGAAGAGGCGCTCGACCTCTACCGCTCGGCGCCGCTGCACGCGCTGGGCGCCGCCGCCGACGCGGCGCGCCGCCGCCGGTACGCCGGGACCGAGCACATCGCCACGTACATCATCGAGCGCAACATCAACTACACGAACGTGTGTGTCACGGCGTGCAAGTTCTGCGCCTTCTACGCGGCCCCCAAGGACACCAAGAAGGGCTGGACCCGCGACCTCGACGACATCCTGCGCCGCTGCGCGGAGACCGTCGAGCTGGGCGGCACCCAGATCATGTTCCAGGGCGGCCACCACCCGGACTACGGCGTCGAGTACTACGAGAAGCACTTCAGCGCCATCAAGCAGAACTTCCCGCAGCTGGTCATCCACTCCCTCGGCGCCTCCGAGGTCGACCACATGGCCCGTATCTCCGGCGTCTCCGTGGAGGAGGCGATCGAGCGCATCCACGCCGCCGGTCTCGACTCCTTCGCGGGCGCCGGCGCGGAGCTGCTGCCGGAGCGTCCGCGCAAGGCCATCGCCCCGCTCAAGGAGAGCGGCGAGCGCTGGCTGGAGATCATGGAGACGGCGCACCGGCTGGGCGTGGAGTCCACCTCCACGATGCTGATGGGCACCGGCGAGACCAACGCCGAGCGCATCGAGCACATCCGGATGATCCGCGACGTACAGGACCGCACGGGCGGCTTCCGCGCGTTCATCCCGTACACCTACCAGCCCGAGAACAACCATCTGAAGGGCCGGACGCAGGCGAGCGTCTTCGAGTACCTGCGGATGCTGGCGGTCGCGCGGCTCTTCCTCGACAACATCGCGCACATCCAGGGCTCCTGGCTCACCGTCGGCAAGGAGGCGGGCCAGCTGTCGCTGCACTACGGCGCGGACGACCTGGGCTCCGTGATGCTGGAGGAGAACGTCGTCTCCTCGGCCGGCGCCCGGCACCGCTCCAACCGCATGGAACTCATCGACCTGATCCGCAAGGCGGGCCGGGTGCCGGCGCAGCGCGCCACGACCTACGAGCACCTGCTCGTCCACGACGACCCGGCGAACGACCCGGTCGACGAGCGGGTCATGTCGCACATCTCGTCGACGGCGATCGAGGGCGGCACGGCACACCCCGAGCTGAAGCTGCTGGCGTCCAACTGACGCCGTCGTGCTGACCATCCACGCCCCCTCGGAGGGCGACGCGGTCCTGGTCGAGGGCGACCGGCTGGCGGCGATCGGCCCGTACGAGTCGCTGGCCGAGGCCTGCCCCGCCGCGCGCGTGCGCCGGTGGCCGGGCCGGCTGTCGCCGGGGCTGGCCGACCCGTCCGGGGTGGAGCTGCTGGAGCGCGCGTACCACCCGGACCCGCGCGAGGCGGACGCGCTCGGCACCGAGCCGCTCCTCCCGCCGCCCTTCCCCCTCGACGACGCCCGCCGGGGCGGGAGTGCGCGGCGGGCGTCGTCGAG
>NZ_JBJHPC010000823.1:0-2385 GCF_045257485.1 Streptomyces sp. YS-3
GGTTCCCGGCGGACCCCCCGAAGGGGCGCGCGGGGACGCGCCGGGCGGCGCGCGGGCGTACGGTCGTGAGCATGCGCATTGTCATCGCAGGAGGTCATGGTCAGATCGCGCTGCGGCTCGAACGGCTGCTGTCGGCGCGCGGGGACGAGGTCGCGGGCATCATCCGCAAGCCGGAACAGGCGGACGATCTGCGGCAGGCGGGCGCCGAGCCCGTCGTACTCGACCTGGAGTCGGCGTCCGTCGACGAGGTCGCGGCCGTCCTGACGGGCGCGGACGCCGCGGTCTTCGCGGCGGGCGCGGGCCCGGGCAGCGACGCGTCCCGCAAGGAGACGGTGGACCGGGCGGCGGCGGTGCTGTTCGCCGACGCGGCGGAGCGGGCGGGCGTGCGCCGCTACCTGGTCGTCTCGTCGATGGGCGCGGACCCGCGCCACGAGGGCGACGAGGTCTTCGACGCGTATCTGCGGGCCAAGGGCTCGGCCGACGAGGCGGTACGGGCCCGGCCCGGCCTGGACTGGACAATCCTGCGCCCCGGCATGCTGACGAACGACGCCGGGACGGGCCTGATCACCCTGGCCGCGTCGACGGGCCGAGGCCCGATCCCGCGGGACGACGTGGCCGCGCTCCTGGCCGAACTGATCGATACCCCGGCGACGGCGGGTCTGACGCTGGAGGCGATCAGCGGGACGGTACCGGTGATGGTGGCGGTGAAGGACGTGGCGGGGAACTGACCCGCGCCACCCGGTTCCGCCGTTCCGCCGCACCCCTCTCCACCACGTCCGAAGGCGCGGGCCCGCCCTGTCCAGGGGCCCGCCCTTTCCAGGGCCGCATCCTTTCCGGTTGCCCTTTGCGGTTGTCCTTTCCGTTGCCCTCCCAGTTGTCCTTTCCGGGGGCGCGCCCGCGCCTACCGGCGCACCCTGGTCTGCTGCTGGTACTCGCCATGGACCTTGACGATTTCCCGGAACAGCTCCGGAAGATCGGAAAGATCGAGGTTTCTGGGATTGGTGGCGTAACTGATCAGGCCGAGCAGCCGGTGCAGGATGTCGGCTTCCTGTTGCTGGCGCTCCCAGGCGGGATCGGCGGCCGGCTTCTGGCTCTTGTGCGGGGCGGCGCGAAAGCGCTCGTCCTCGGCGAGGCAGTCCCGCAGCGCCTTCGGCCACACGAGCCGCATGGGCTTTCCCTGGTCCTGCGGCCCGCGCTCGCGGGAGCCCTCCAGCGCGTTGAGTATGCGGGCTTCGTGGGAACGGTCGACGCGGGCCTGAAGCCCGTCGACGGCGGCGAGCCGGGCGGCCAGCCCCCGGATCAACTCCCCGTGGCGCAGGGCCCAGTCCCGCTCGGCGCGCCGGCTGCGCTGCTCGCGTACGGACTCGACGCGTTCGTTCTGCGTACGGGGCAGAGTGCCGTCGGCGCGCTGGGCGCGTGTCAGCTGGAGGTGCCGGCGCTCCGCCGACTGACGGCCACTCAGTTCGAGTGCGTCGGCGATGCGTTCCCAGGTGATCCGTTTGGTACGGGCCAGCGAGATCAGCCGGAGCTCATCGCTTTCCAGCTTGTCCCGGAGCATACGGATGACCATGAGGGTGGCGAGAATGTCCGTTTCCTCGACATCGGGCTGAATGATTCCGCGGGCCCGCTGGCAGATCCGGTCGTAGGCGCGGGCGACTTCCAGCAGGGTGGGCTCGGATCCCGAACTCCCGGGCCGGGAATGCCGTCGCACTCCGCCCGGGGATTCCAGTAACCGCCCCCAGGCCCGGTCCCGGTTGTACTCCGCTTCGGGATACTGCGCGCGACGCGCGGCGCGTGTCGTCTTCATGACGACTCCCCCTGTCGTCCTTCGGACGACGCATTCGGCGGAGAGTCGTGTTCGGTCGCGCACAGTCGCGAGGTGCCCGAGGCGTCCGGGGACCCTTCGATCAGACCTTCGGCAGCGGACCCTCCCGCCTGCCGGACCAGGCGGGGCCTGCGACGCCACGTGGACCGCAGCACCCCGACGGCGACCGCGGTGACCGCGAACATCACCTCAGCTATGTAGTGGGCACCGGCATCCTTGATGACTGAACTCAACATGGCTGAATTCGTGCACGTCACCGACGTGCACTCGCCTCCTCACGGTATTGGCGGTGCCGTCACATGCCACGCCGGCCCGCGTGCGGGATGGCCTATCCCCATCCCCCACGCGCCCTGCGCGGCACGGTACGTCAGGTATCAGTTACAGCCCGACGTCGGAGGAAAGTCTGCCGCTCCTGAATCACGCGAACGCCCGCCACCGGACTCACCTCTCCAATCGCCACCCTTCGCCATGGCCACATAAGGCACATTCCACCAATACAAGCCCCGAACGCCCCCACAGAAATGTCGTCCGCGAGAGGCGGAGCTTGGGTGGGGTGGGGG
>NZ_JBJHPC010000824.1:0-2379 GCF_045257485.1 Streptomyces sp. YS-3
GCTCAGGACCGTGGCCGGAGAGCCGCAGGCGGACTGCCTGTTCTGCAAGATCGTCTCGGGGGACGTCCCGGCGACCGTCGTCCGGGAGACCGAGACCGTCGTGGCCTTCCGCGACATCAACCCCCAGGCGCCGACGCACGTCCTGGTCATCCCCCGCGTCCACCACCCCGACGCGGCCTCCCTCGCCGCCGCCGAGCCGGCGGTCGCTGCCGACCTGCTGCGCGAGGCCGGGGAGATCGCCGCCGCCGAGAAGATCGACGGCAGCGGGTACCGGATCGTCTTCAACACCGGCAGCGGCGCGGGCCAGACGGTCTTCCACGCGCACGCCCATGTGCTGGGCGGCCGTGGTCTGCAGTGGCCGCCGGGATAGCGGGACGGGACCGGTAACCCCCGTTGTCCGTACGTGAACTCGTGGTGCTCGGCACCGCCAGCCAGGTCCCGACCCGGCACCGCAACCACAACGGCTATCTGTTGCGCTGGGACGGCGAGGGCATCCTCTTCGACCCCGGCGAGGGCACCCAGCGGCAGATGCTGCGAGCCGGTGTGGCCGCGCACGACGTCAACCGGATCTGCGTCACGCACTTCCACGGCGACCACTCGCTGGGGCTCGCCGGGGTGATCCAGCGGATCAATCTCGACCGGGTGCCGCACCCGGTCACCGCGCACTACCCGGCGAGCGGCCGGCACTTCTTCGACCGGCTGCGGTACGCGACGGCCTACCGCGAGACGGTCGAGCTGGCGCAGGTCCCGGTCGAGGGCGAGCACGCGGTGGCGGCGGCGACCGGCGCGTACACGCTCGAAGCGCGCCGGCTCTCCCACCCGGTCGAGTCCTACGGCTACCGGCTCATCGAGCCGGACCGGCGCCGGATGCTGCCCGCGCTCCTTGCCGAGCACGGCATCGCCGGGCCGGACGTGGGCCGCCTCCAGCGCGAGGGCGCACTGCGGGGGGTGACGCTCGCCGACGTCAGCGAGACGCGGCGCGGCCAGCGGTTCGCCTTCGTCATGGACACCCGGCTCTGCGACGGGGTGCCCGCGCTGGCCGAGGGCTGCGACATGCTGGTCATCGAGTCCACGTTCCTGGACGAGGACGTGCGGCTGGCGGAGGACCACGGCCATCTGACGGCCGGTCAGGCCGCCGGGGTGGCGCGGGACGCGGGAGTGCGGCATCTCGTCCTCACGCACTTCTCGCAGCGGTACGCGGACCCGGCGGACTTCGCGCGGCAGGCGCGGGGGGCCGGGTTCGAGGGGGAGCTGACGATCGCGGCGGACCTGACGAGGGTGCCGCTGCCGAAACGTACGCCGTAACCACGTTGACGACCTGGCCGCCCGGCCACTTTTCAGGAAGTACCTCCATGCCCCTCCCCAAGGCCGAACTCCACCTCCACATCGAAGGCACCCTCGAACCCGAGCTCGCCTTCGAACTGGCCGCGCGCAACGGTGTGCGGCTGCCGTACGCCGACACCGAGGAGCTGCGCAAGGCGTACCTCTTCGACGACCTCCAGTCCTTCCTGGACCTGTACTACTCGCTGATGGCGGTGCTGCGTACGGAGGACGACTTCGAGGCGCTGGCGGAGGCGTATCTGGCGCGGGCGGCGGCGCAGGGGGTGCGGCACGCGGAGATCTTCTTCGACCCGCAGGCGCATACGGCACGGGGGGTGCCGATCGGGACCGTGGTGGAGGGGCTCGGCCGGGCCCTGGACCGCAGCGAGGCCCGCCACGGCGTCACGACCCGGCTGATCCTCTGCTTCCTGCGCGACCTGTCGGCGGAGTCCGCCATGGAGACGCTGGAGGCGGCGCGGCCGTATCTGCACCGGATCACGGGTGTCGGCCTCGACTCGGCGGAGGTCGGGCATCCGCCGTCGAAGTTCCGCGAGGTGTACGCGGTAGCGGACTCGCTGGGGCTGCGGAAGGTGGCGCACGCGGGGGAGGAAGGGCCGCCGTCCTACATCACCGAGGCGCTCGACGTCCTGGGCGTGGAGCGGGTGGACCACGGGCTGCGGGCCCTGGAGGACCCGGAGCTGGTGGCCCGTCTGGTCCGCGACCGGATCCCGCTGACGCTGTGCCCGCTGTCGAACGTGCGGCTGCGGGCCGTGCGCTCGCTCACGGAGCATCCGTTGCGGCGGATGATGGACGCGGGGCTGTTGTGCACGGTGAACTCCGATGATCCGGCGTACTTCGGGGGGTACGTCGGGGACAACTTCGACGCGGTGGAGTCGGCGCTGGGGCTGTCGCGGGAGGACCTGCGGGTGCTGGCGCGGAACTCGTTCGTGGCGGCGTTCTTGGGGGAGCTGACGATCGCGGCGGACCTGACGAGGGTGCCGCTGCCGAAACGTACGCCGTAACCACGTTGACGACCTGGCCGCCCGGCCACTTTTCAGG
>NZ_JBJHPC010000825.1:0-2376 GCF_045257485.1 Streptomyces sp. YS-3
CCCCCCACCCCGGGCGCTCTCGCCCAAGTGGTTGTCGCGGGGGGCGTGACACGCGGCGGAGCGCGCCTTTAATCCCTGTCCGTCCGCGATTCTCTGAAGAATCTACCGGTGCGGGTGGAGAGATGAGGCACGCCGTCGGCAGTAGCAATCCGGCGGCTGCCCGGCCTGCGGCACCGCGCCATTCTTCCCGCCCTGGAGGCTCCTCCTAACCGCTGCGGTACTGCTCACCGCGATGTGCTCCCGCAGAGCGGCGAACCCCACCAGCTGAAAGCACTCCGGACACCAGCCACCAGCACCAGCTGTTCCAGCTGTTGAGGCAGACACTGGCTCGTCGGAGTCTGCCTCAGCAGCTGCTGGCTCTGGGCGTGACGCCTCACCCCTTCCGGACCTCCACCCGCAGCTGTTCCGGCAGATGCCGGGGCACAGATGGCTTCGTCCATAGGAATGGGACTCTGGTCCACTTCGTGTGCTGGTCGGCTCTCACTGTTCTCGAGTGCATCTCCTACTCAGGGGGCAGCGCCGCCTGCCACGCCCCCGGAGGCACACCTGTCGCCTTGCGGAAGAAGACAGAAAAGTTCGACGCGTCGGGGAAGCCGAGCGTGGTGGCGCAGCGAGCAGCGGTGAGGCGGTCGTGTGCAAGGAGGCGTTTGGCCTCCAGGATGATCCGGTCGACGATGTACGCCTTTGCAGTGCGGCCGGTGGCCTGCTGCACCGCCCGGGAGAGGGTGCGGGGCGCGTACCCCAGCGCGCGGGCGTAGTAGCCGGCGTCGTGGTGTTGCCGGAAGTTCGCTTCGACGCTGGAGCGAAACGACCGGAACACCGGATGGGCGAGCGGTATATCGGCGTGCGGTGGGTGGAGCCGGGCGACGAGTGCGGAGAGCAGGATGCCGGGCAGCTGCGTCGAGGAGACGCTGGGTGGGGCGGATGTTTCGAGGAGTAGATGATGGCGCGCCGTATCGACGTAGGGCCAGTCGGCGTCGGGGATGGGCCAGTACGCGGCCAGGTCCGGAAAGGCCACGAGTTCGCGGGTGGCGTCGGTGACCGGCGCGGCCGGTATGAACAGCACGACGTGCCCTGTCACTTCGGCGATGTCGTCCCAGCGGTGTACCGCGCCGGGTGGAATCCATATTGCGGCGCGTTCTCGGAGCCGGTGGAGACGGAAATCGACCGTGACCGATCCGGGCCCGGTATCGATGACGGCAAGGACATGGAAGTCGGCGCGCTGGCTGCCGCCGTCGTTCAGCTCTCGCAGATGAGCGAACGTCATCGTCTCAACCGAGGCGGCACGTCCTGCGGGCTGGTAGGTCATCTGCCGGATCAGGTGCACGTGTCCAGTTTCCACCAGTGGATGACCAGTCACACTGATGCCCCGTTTCCGGGCGGAAGTTCCAATGGTCGGACAGGGCGAACCGCCTGGAATCTCGATCGGAAGAACAAACGTGAACAAGACGCAGCAGACACTACTTCTGCCCACTTACGACCATCGACCGGGGACCGGGCCGACTCTGGTATTCCTGCACTATTGGGGCGGCTCTGCCCGCACCTGGGACCTCGTCGTCGACCGTCTGGCGGGCCGTGATGTGCTCACGGTCGACTTCCGTGGATGGGGCCGGTCGCGTGCTCTGCCGGGCCCCTATACGCTCGATCAGCTCGCCGAGGACACGATCGCCGTGCTCGCGGACGCGGCGGTCACCGACTACGTCCTTGTGGGGCATTCGATGGGGGGCAAGGTCGCACAGCTGGTCGCGGCCACGCGACCCTCCGGCTTGCAGGGCATCGTTCTCGTCGGGTCCGGTCCGGCAGAGCCCGCAGCACACGTCACTCCCGAGTACCAGGAGACCCTGTCACACGCCTACGACTCCGAGGAGTCCGTAGCCGGGGCGAGGGATCACATCCTCACCGCAACCGAGCTGCCCGCTTGGGTCAAAGCGCGGATTGTGACCGATTCAAGTACCGTCGCCGCAGCCGCCCGGAGCGAATGGCCGCTACGAGGCATCGCGCAGGACATCACCGAATACACGCGCATGGTAGACGTGCCGGCTCTCGTCGTCGCCGGGGAACACGACCAGGTGGAGCCTGTCGGCGTACTCCGCGAGCACCTGCTGCCCTACCTCTTCCAAGCCGACTTCGCAGTGCTCCCCCGCACAGGTCACCTGATCCCGCTGGAAGCCCCAGCCGCCCTTGCCGCCGTCCTCACCACGTTCGCACCGACAAACTGACCCGCCCCGCCACGGCAGACGAGCCAGCTCGGCTTCCGTCAGGCAGCCACACTTACGCCCGGCAGCGGTCCAGACCGTCCAGGCGAGGACGCCGTCGGCGATACCCAGCCACTGCGGCAGCCCTGGAACCGCAGTAGGTTCGCCAACAGCCTCCTCC
>NZ_JBJHPC010000826.1:0-2373 GCF_045257485.1 Streptomyces sp. YS-3
GCTTCGACGACCTTCGGGGAGGGACCGGGGGAATGCGCCGTCCCGTATGAAGGGCGCACCCCGATTCTGCCAGGACGGCGGGGTCCCGGCGTCCCCTCAGCCGCGCAGGTCCACCAGGAGCGGCGGCGCGTGCTCGCCCGTGACGTCGGTGAGCGAGAGCACCGCGTGCCCGGCGGGCACCTGGTGCGCGAGCTGGGAGGCCGACCAGCGCTCCCGCTCGACCTTGCGTACGGTGACCGCGTCCCGGGTCACCGGCTTTCCGGTGGCCAGTTTGCGCAGCGAGTGCAGCGCCCGGGTGAGCGGCTGGTCGGCGAAGACGGCGTGCTTGGCGACCTCCGTCGTCTCGACCCACTCGGTGCCCCACAACTGCGACAGGAGCTGCCCGTCCCAGGTGGTGACGCCCCGGAACGCCATGTGGCAGCCGACCGAGGCGAGCAGCGAGGTGTGCAGCCGTTCGGGTACGTCGGCGAGGGCGCGCAGGGTGAGCACCACTCCGGCATTGGCCTGCCGCAGCCGCTGGAGGGCCCGTACGGACCCGGCGGTGACGGCGTGCGTGGCATCGTCCAGGACCAGGCAGGCGAAGAGCGAGCGGTCCTGGCGGGCCATGGCGTTGGTGGTGAACTGGACGAGCAGCAGCCGGTTCAGCAGCCGCGCCGCCTCCGGGTGCGCCCGCTCGGGCAGATCGACCCGGACCCGTACGGGGTGCTCCAGGGCGCGCAGCGAGAACGGGCGGCTGTGGCCGGTGGTGTCGAAGAACGCGGCGAACGCGGGCCGGTCCAGCGGGGCGAGCCGGTCGGCGAGGACCGGGCCCGGGTCGCCGGGGACACCGGCCTGCCGGGCGCGCGCGTCCAGTTCGCGGTGGAGCGCCGGGTGCGCCTCGCGGTCGAGGCCGGCGCGGAGCTCGTCGAGCGCGTCGCCCGAGCCGTCCAGAAGCTCGCGCAGCCGGGGCACCGAGGGGAAGCGGCCGTACGCCGCCCGGTAGGGGCCGAGGAGCTGGGCGAGCGCGGTCGCGGCGCGCCGGACGTCCGCGTCGGGCAGGTCCCCGGCGCAGGCCTCGGCGAGCAGGGCGGCGGCCTCGTCGGGGTCGAGGGTGCCGCCGTACAGGTCGAGGTCGTACTCGGAGGCGGGGTCGCCGGGCCGGACGATCACGTCGTACGCCTCGTCCGCGCCGAGCGGGGTGCCCGCGGCGCCGACGGCGACGACGGCCGCCTGTCCGGCCAGGGCCTGCAGCGCCAGCGACTCCACCACGGGCCGCACCAGATGGCGGGTCTTGCCCGCGCCGGAGGGGCCGACGGCGAGCAGCGAGGTGCCGAGCGCCGCCGGGTCGACGGCCGCGCCGGCGCCCCGGCGGGCGGGCGGGTTGTGCTCCAGGTCCGCGTACCGGCCGATGCGCACCTGCGAGGTGAGCAGGTCGTGGGTGGCGGCGCGGGCGGGCAGGTCGCGATCGCCGGAGGGGTGCAGACAGGCGCGCGCGCCGTCGCGCAGCACCGCGTCGGTGAACGCCGTCAGCCGGGCCGGGTCGGCGACGACCGAGGTCCAGGCGCGGCGGATACGGGCGCAGTCCACGTCGTTCATCCGGCCGCTCCCGGCGTCGGCGGCCAGCCGATCGGCGGCGGCGTGCTGGCCTGCCTCGCGCAGCTGGGGCCAGTCGGCGGGGCCGGGGCCGGCGGGCGTCGTGGCCGGCGGCGCGCTCGGGGCGCGGCCGGTGCGCTCGCGCAGGAGCCCGGCCCAGTCGCCGGCCCGGCCGCACACGAAGAGGGCGAGCGCGACCACCAGCAGGTGGTAGACGGTGGTCACCGTGTCGGTGGCGTCCTTGGTGGCCACCGGGTCGTCGCTGAAGATCCACGAGTGCGGCACGACGCCGAAGGCGAGGGAGTAGAAGGGGAGCCAGTCGTCGGCCCAGATCACGAACCAGGCCAGGGCGACGGCGACGAGCGCGGTGCGCACCGCGCGCGTGGGCTGCGGGTGGTCCGCGGCGTACCGCCGGAAGACCTCGCGCCAGTTGCCGAAGTGTCCGAAGACGTAGATGAGCGCGACCGCGACCAGGCTGTTGTAGGCGGCGAGCGCGGTGAGCGCGGCCGGGGGCCTGGAGTGGAAGGGGGCCCACCAGTCGGACGGGGTGAACAGCTCCAGCGGCACCCTGCGGTGCGGCACGTATCCGTTGCGCCACAGCGACCAGGCCAGGACGGCCGCGAGCAGCGCGATCACCGCGCCGCCGAGCAGCGCCCGGTCCGGTACGCGGTGGACGGCCTCGGCGGGGCGCGGCCGGTGCCCGTACCGCCACAGTCCCGGTTCCGCGGCGGCGCGCGGGGTGCGCAGCCACTCCCCCAGCGGCGGGCGCCCCGGCGGGGCGCCCGCCGCTGGGGGAGTGGC
>NZ_JBJHPC010000827.1:0-2372 GCF_045257485.1 Streptomyces sp. YS-3
CCTCCGGCGAGGGGGCGGGGATCGGCGGCCTCGCCGGAGGTTCCCCTTGAAGGACTGGATCGTCCTCGCCATCGCGATGGCCGCCGCGTGCGCCGTCGTGCTGACCATCGTCGTCGTCAACCACCGCCGCATCCGCGAGGACGACGACCCCTCCCAGACGCCGGACGTCATGGAGTACATGACGATGATGATGGGAGTGGTGTACGCGATCGTCCTCGGCCTGGCCATCGCGGGCGTCTGGGAGGCGCGGGGCGCGGCCTCGGACACCGTCCGCCAGGAGGCCCAGGCGCTGCACGAGGTGAACGAGCGCGTCCAGGTCTACCCGGCCCCGGTGCGCGAGCGCGTCCGCGCCGACGTCGACGCGTACGTCACCTACGTCGTCCACTCCGAATGGCACCGCATGGAGGTCAAGGGCGAACTCGGCGACAAGGGGACGGTCCTGCTCGACCGGCTGCGCCGGGACGTCACGGACTACCGGCCCGCCGACGACCACGAGGCGCAGGCGTACCAGCCGCTGGTGGACCAGGTGGCCGCCGTCGACGAGGCCCGCACCACCCGCGGACAGGGAGCCGGGGCGACGATGCCGGGGGTCGTCTGGTTCGGCCTCATCACCGGGGCCGTGGTGACCGTTGGCCTGATCTTCACGCTCCAGATCCGCCGTACCGGGCGCGAACTCCTGCTCGCCGGGCTCTTCAGCGTGCTCATCGCCTTCCTGCTCTTCCTGATCTGGGACTTCGACGCCCCCTTCGGCCGGGGCCTCTCGGCCACCGCGGCCCCCTTCCACGACCTCTTCCCCGAGCTGTTCGACTGAGCCCGGCGCCCGGCGACACCCCGGTGGGTCCGCCGGGTGGGGGAACCGAATGCCCCATTCGCCGGACACCGATCGCGACCGGGGGCGCCCGCTCCTAGCGTGTCGGGCATCGAGGCGCATTTCTCGCTTTATGTGGAAACCAGTTCCGCGATGCTCCTCGGGGACCCGGAGGAATGTCCATGGGCGCGATACGCATCGCATCCGCCACCCTGCTCGCCGCCGCGGCGGTCTCCGTCGCCGCGCCGGCGGCAGCTCTGGCCGCAGACGGCGGTGGCGCGCACGGCAGCACCGTCACGTCGTTCGGTTTCAGCGTGACCCCTTCCACCATCGCCCCGGGCGGTACGGTCACGCTCAACGTCACCGGGTGTCCCTCCACCGCCACCGCCTCCTCCGGCGTCTTCAACACGGTGACCATCTCGCCGAACAGCTCCACGTCCGCCCAGGTCGACTTCAACGCCAGGCGCGGTGCCACCTACACCGTGACGTTCATGTGCGCGGGCGAGCGCGGGACCACCGATCTCACCATCACCGGCGGCGGCTTCCCGACCCTGCGGCCCACCACCAGGCCCACCATCAGCACCACCAGCGCCCCCTCGCGCGGTGTCCGGGGCGGCGTCGGCGGCACCTCGCAGGGCGTCGACATGGGCGAGATCGCGATCGGCCTCGCGCTCGTCGCCGCGGCCGGTGGCGGCCTGATGCTCTATCTGCGCCGCCGCGACCAGTAACGGCCCCGGCCCGCCCCCCGCGAAACGGCCGCGAAACGCCGGTCGTCCCGAGTCCTCGCCAGGACTCGGGACGACCGGCGGTTCGGCTCTGTCCGGGAGGTCCGGCCGGTCAGATCCGCCCGCCGTTCGCGCGGCGGCGGCGTGCGACGTACACGACACCGCCGATGGCGGCGAGCCCCACCAGGGACCCGCCGACGGCCATCTCGGTCTGTGTCGGACCGGCGGAGCCGCCGAGGCCGCCCAGCGCGCCGCGGCCGGAGAGCACGGTGAAGCTGCGGGTCTCCGTTCTGGGGTTGTCGTTGCAGCGGACCGACAGGTTGTACGCACCGGCGCTGATGTGGTCGTGGATCCTGGCGGTCGCGAACCCGGTGTCACCGCCCGACAGCGAGGTGGGCGAAAAGGCGGTGGAAGTCACGATGCCCCCGTGGCCACAGCCGTTGGCCGTGATGGTCAGCGTGGCGCCCGGGTGCACCGCGCTCGGGTTGACGGTGACGTTGCTGGGACCGAAGTTGGCGGCGGCGATCGGGGCCGAGAGCCCCACCGCCGCGAAGGCGGCCACGGCCACCGGAAGAGCGCGTGAAGCACGCATGGTTGAACCTCCGAGGGAGGGCGCCCCAAAGCCGTGCTCCGGGAAATTCGACGAGTACGCCTCCCACGACGAACCCTCACCGGGGGTTCTCCACCTCGCATGTCGGCGCTGGTCCACCCTGGTGAGCCGACACGCCGGTGGACGGGCCGCCGATCTGACGGACCCGCAGGTCACAGACCGTCAGAACTTTTATCGGATCATGACACGGATGGGTCACCCCGGCCGCCGCCCCGGGCGCACCGTCCCC
>NZ_JBJHPC010000828.1:0-2371 GCF_045257485.1 Streptomyces sp. YS-3
CCACCGCGTCCACCGCCCCGGCCGCGAGCTGCCCCTCGGCCGCGTACGCCGCCGGGTCCGCGTCGGCGGGGCGGACCCGGGAGCCCGCGAAGCCGACCTGGGCGCCCGGCAGCGCGAGGACCACGTCCGCGCCCGCGCCCAGCGTGGCCCAGCCGCCACCGGTCGTCGGGTCGCGGAGCACCGCGACCTGCGGCAGCCCGGCGGCGCGCAGCAGCGCGGACTGGCGGGCCACCCGCTGGAGCTGGGTGAGGGCGACCATGCCCTCCTGCATCCGGCTGCCACCGGTGGCGATCAGCGACACCAGCGGCAGCCGCCGCTCCCGCGCCGCCCGGTACGCCGCCTCCAGGCGGTCGCCCGTACGCTGCCCCAACGACCCGCCGAGGAAGCCGAATTCGAAGGCCAGCAGGACGCAGGGCCGCCCTTCCGCCTCCGCCAGGCCGTACACCACCGACTCCTGCTCGCCCGTGCGCTCCGTGGCCCGCGCCCTCGACGCCGCGTACCCCTCCCAGCCGAGCGGGCCCTCCGCCGGGCCGGACTCGCCCTCCGGGGGGAACAGTTCGGTGAAGGCGGACGTGGCCGCCCCGATCGCCGCCCGCGCGGTCAGCCGGTCAGCCATGCCCCAGCGCCCGCTTCATGATCTTGCCCATGTCGTTGCGCGGCAGCGTCTCCAGGAAGCGGACCGTACGCGGCCGTTTGTGCGGGGAGAGCTGGCCCGCCACATGCGCGGCCAACTCCTCGGCCGTGGGCGGCGCCTGGGGGTCGGCCGCGACCACCCACGCCACGATCCGCTCCCCGAGATCGGCGTCCGGCTCACCGGTGACGGCTGCCTCGCGCACCGCGGGGTGGTCGAGCAGCGCGTTCTCGATCTCGCCCGCCCCGATCTTGTAACCGCCGCTCTTGATCAGGTCGGTGGCCTTGCGGCCCACGATCCGTACGTAACCGTCCGCGTCCAGGCTCGCCAGGTCGCCGGTGCGGAACCAGCCGTCCTCGGTGAAGGCGGCGGCGGTGGCGTCCGGCCGGTTGAGATAGCCGGTGAACAGGTTCGGGCCGCGCACCTGGATCTCGCCGATACCGTCCGACTCGTCCGCCAGGCGCAGCTCGACGCCCGGCAGCGGTACGCCGACCGTCCCCGGCCGCGGCTCGCCGTCCACCCGTACGCTCGTGTTCATCAGCGTCTCGGTCATCCCGTACCGCTCGATCACCGTGCGGCCGGTCGCCGCCGCGATCCGGCGGTGGTCGTGGACGGGCAGCGCCGCCGACCCCGACACCAGCAGCCGCGCCCCGGCCAGCGCCTTCGCCAACTCCCGGTCGGTGTCGAGGGATTCGGCGATCCGGTGGTACATCGTCGGCACCCCGAACAGCATCGTCACGCCCGCCGACAGCTCGCGGGCCACGCCCTCCACCGAGAACCTGCCCAGGTGGCGCACCGAGCCGCCGCGCCGCAGCGGGCCGAGGACGCCGAGGATCAGCCCGTGGACGTGGAACAGCGGCAGCCCGTGGACCAGGACGTCCCGGTCGGTCCACGCCCAGGCCTCCGCGAGCGCGTCGAGGGTGACGGCGACGGCCCGGCGGGGCAGGACCGCGCCCTTGGGCGGACCGGTGGTGCCGGAGGTGTAGACGACGAAGGCGGGGGAGGCGGGGTCCGGCTCGGTGGCCGGGAGCCGCGCGCCCGGCTCCGCCGTGGTGTGTACGTCGATCCTGGTCAGTGCCTCCAGTGCGGACGGAAGCGGGGTGCCGGGGGCGGCGAGGACGGCCGTCGGCGCGCTGTCCGCCAGGATGTGCGCCAGCTCGCGTTCGCCCGTCCGGGGGTTCAGCGGTACGGCGGGGACCCCGGCCAGCAGCGCCGCCACCACCCCGACGGCCGTCTCCAGGGTCGGCGTCGCCCAGACCGCGACACGGCCGGCCCCGGCGAGCCGGCCCGCCAGGGCGCCCGCGGCCCCGGCGAGCTCCGCGTAGGTGAGGGAGTGCTCACCGAACCGAAGGGCTTCCTTGCGGTCGGCGGTGCGCAGCGCGGGAAGGAGAGGGGACACGGAGGGGCTCCTCGCAGTCGACGTCCGGCCGGCGGCATCACCGGCCCGGAAGGGCCACCCGAAACCCTACGCGGCACCGCGATCAAGGAAGCGGCAGCGCCACCTTGACCGCGTACGCCGCGACCAGCCCGTAGCCGATCCGGAACGTCCACATCCGGGCCGCCGCGGAGATCCGCGCCCCGGCGAACCCGCTCGCCGCCACGAGCAGCTGCTGCCACACGAAGGAGGCGGCGAACACCGCCGCGACGAACACGGCCCCGCTGCCGCCGCCGTGCAGGGCGCTGCCCTGGGCGGTGGTGAGCGCGGTGAAGTAGAGGGCGGTGGTGGGGTTGACGAGGGTG
>NZ_JBJHPC010000829.1:0-2369 GCF_045257485.1 Streptomyces sp. YS-3
CCCGAGAGCGTCGCCGCCACCCAGGGGCCGAGCGCGGTGGCCACCGCCGCGTACGCGAAGTCGACCACCGCCACCGCCGAGGCCGCCGCGACCGCGCCGCGCCGGTCGCGCATGCCCTCCTGGACCAGCAGCACCCCGACCGCGCCCACGGGCATCGCCACGCCCAGGCCCGCCGCCGCGCCCGCCACCGCCGTCGTCCACATCCCGCTCATGGGGGTACTGTCCGACCGCGTCCGCCGGGTACGCGGCCGGATATCGGCACCGGCTGCGACAATCGCGGTATGGACCGCCTGGACAGAGACATCCTCGGTGTACTGCGGGAGGATGCGCGGATCTCGTACCGCGACCTGGGGACGAAGGTGGGGCTCAGCGCCAACGCCGCCGCCGAGCGGGTGCGGCGGATGCGCCGCGAGGGCGTCATCCGGGGCTTCACGGCCCTGATCGACCCGACGGCCGACGCGGGGGCCGGGCTCGTCGTCTTCATCGACGTCACCCTGCGCCTGGACACCACGAACGAGGAGTTCGAGAAGGTCGCCCTGAAGCTGCCCGGGATCACGGAGGTCGTGCACGTCACGGGCGAGCACGACTATCTCGTACGGGCCAGGGCGGCCGACCCGGCGGCGCTCGACGGGCTGCTGCGCCGGCTGAAACGGGAGGCGGGCGTCGCCCACTCCCACACCCGGATCGCGCTGCGCGCGGCGTCCGGGCCCTGAGCACCGGTCACACCGGCGACTGCCAGGTCACCGTCGTCCCGCGCGTCCCGTCGTCACCGCTCGCGCCGTCCGTCCCACCGCCCGTCCCGTCGCCCCTCCCGTCGTCCGTGACCTCCAGGCGGACGCCCGGGCGCCCGTCCGGCAGGACCGCCGCGGCGTCGACCAGGACCTGGACCGAGGAGACGCCCGGGCGGCGGTGCGCGGCGGCGAGCGCCGTGCGCAGGGCCGCGACGAGCTGACCGGCGGCCGGTTCGCCGACGACCGTGTCGACCGCGCCCTCGAACCGCACCGACGGGCGGAACCCGAGCAGGGCGCCCGCGCCGTCCGTCTCGCGCAGCACCCGGCCCCGTACGGTCGTCGGCGCGTCGGCGGGCGGCTGCTGGAGGGCGAAGATCGCGGTGCGGACCTCCTGGATCGTGGAGTCCAGCTCGTCCACGGCCCGGGTCAGCAGCTCGTCGGTGTCGTCGCCGGAGGCCTTCGCGGCGCGCCGGCGCGTCGACTCCAGCATCATCTCGGTGGCGAACAGCCGCTGGACGACCAGGTCGTGCAGATCGCGGGCGATACGGTCGCGGTCCTCGTACACCGCCAGCCGCTCCCGGTTGTGCTGCGCGTCCGCGAGGACGAGCGCGAGCGCCGCCTGCGAGGCGAACTGCGCGGCCAGCAGCCGGTCCACCGCGGTGTACGGCTCGGCCCCGCGGCGCCGGGGGAGCGCGAGCGTACCGATGAGCTTGCCGCCGCTCTGCAGCGGCAGCATCATGCTCGGCCCGAACCGGGTCCGTACATGGGTGGTCATTCTCGGGTCGGTCGCCGAGTCCTCGATGAACACCGGCTCGCCGCCGAGCAGTTGGACCAGGACGGGCGAGCCGGGGGCGATGGTGGTGCCCACGATGTCCCCGGGGTCGTCCGGCGCGGAGGCGGCGACGATCTCCATCCCGCCCTCCCGGGTGGGCTGGAGCACCACGCCCGCCACCGCGTCCGCGAGCAGCCGGGCCCGCTCGGCGACCGTCATCAGCGCGTCGGCCGCGGTGTCGCCGGTCAGCAGCGAGGCGGTGACGGCGGCGGCGCCCTCGATCCACCGCTCGCGGCAGCGGGCCGTCTCGTACAGCCGCGCGTTGCCGATCGCGATCCCCGCCTGCGAGGCGAGCACCCGCAGCAGCGCCAGGTCCTCGTCGGTGAACGCGCCCCCGCGCTTCTCGGCCGGACGTTTCTCGGTCGGACGCTTCTCGGTCAGACAGAGGTGGCCGAACACCTCGGTGTGTACGCGGATGGGGGCGCCCAGGAACGAGCGCATCGGCGGATGGCCGGGCGGCACGCCCGAGGAGCGCGGGTCGGCGGACAGATCGGGCACCCGCAGCGGCTGCGTGCCCTCGGCGAGCGTGCCCAGCACCCCGGCGCACCCGTCCGGGAGCGCCCCGATGCGCTCCCGCTCGGCGTCGCTGAGCCCGGCCGTGAACAGCTCGGTGAGCAGGCCGCGCTCGGGGTCGACCACGCCGAGCGCGCCGTACCGGGCGTCGGTCAGCTCGGCGGCGGTGTCGACGATGTGCTGGAGGGTGGTGCGCAGCTCGCGCTCGGAGCCGACGCCGATGACGGCTTCGAGAAGGACGGGCAGGGGGGTCGCGGCGGGGGCGTCGGCTCCGAGCGCGAGCTGCGCACCAC
>NZ_JBJHPC010000830.1:0-2365 GCF_045257485.1 Streptomyces sp. YS-3
CCGTAGGTGTCGATGAGGAAACCGTCGACCCAGTCCGTCAGTGCGTCCAGTTCGTCCTCGTACTCCTCGCCCTCCAATTCCAGGATCGGGCGCACCGGCGGGCGGACCGAGGGCTAGACCGCTTCCGGCCCGTCCTCCTCGTCCCGCGGGACGGGCGGGGCGAGGGGCCGCAGCCAGAGCCAGCCCAGGAAGAACAGGCCGAGGGCCAGCATGCCCAGCCCGGTCCAGAGGTTGATGTTGACGCCCTGGGCCTTGTCCAGGTCGGCGTCGGAGGCCGTCAGCCCGGCTATGGTGACGATCACTCCGTACAGGGTGAAGAGCCCGCCGATGATCCGGCGGATGTCGAAGAGCCGGGCCGCCGTGGCGGACTTCTTCTCCAGCTCGGAGACTTCGCGTTGCAGTTCAGACATGGTCCTGGCCTCCGATCAGAGCGAGTAGGGCACGTAGCAGAGTGCGGCGAGGACCACCGCTCCCCAGCCGAGCAGCGCGGGCCTGCGGTACCAGGCGCCGTCGCCCTCGCCGGGCGCCTCCTCCAGACCGGGCGAGGCCGTCCCGTACACCAGGCCGGCGAGCTCGGCCTCGGGCTTGGGGGCGGTGAAGAGCGTCACCACGACCATGGTGATCGCACCGGCGGCGAAGCCGACGATCGCGGAGACGAAGTTGGCGCCCTGGTCGGTGGGTATGGAGACGACGCCCTGCTTGTAGATCCAGAAGTAGTTGACCATCGCGGCGGTGGTGCCCGCGACGAGCCCCCAGACACCGGACTTCATGGACGCGCGCTTCCAGAACATCCCGATGACGAAGACCACGAACATGGGCACGTTGAAGAAGGAGAACAGCGTCTGGAGGTATCCCATGATGTTGGAGAAGCTGGACGCGATGAACGCGGTGCCGATCGAGGCCAGCACACCGACGGCGGTGATCAGCCGGCCGAAGCGCAGGTAGTACGCGTCGGGCCGGTCCTTCTTCACGTACTTGGACCAGATGTCGTAGGTGAAGACGGTGTTGAACGACGACACGTTGGCCGCCATGCCCGCCATGAAGGCGGCGAGCAGACCGGTGACGGCGATACCGAGCACACCGTTGGGCAGCAGCTCCTGCATCAGATACGGGATGGCGTCGTTGTACGTCAGGTCGGAGCCCGGGGTGCCGATCTTCGGCACCAGGGCGGCGGCGACCAGGCCCGGGATCATCACCAGGAAGACGATGAACATCTTGGGGAAGGCGGCGATCAGCGGGGTGCGCCGGGCGGCGCTGAGGTTCTTCGCGGACAGGGCGCGCTGGACCTCGGCGAAGTTGGTGGTCCAGTAGCCGAAGGAGAGCACGAAGCCGAGCCCGAGGATGATCGTCAGCCAGTTGGCGCCGAGCGGGTTGCTCTGCCCGATACCGGTGCCGCCCCAGGCGGTGAGGTAGTTGTGGCCGTGCGCGGACTCCAGGTCGTCGCTGAGCGCGCCCCAGCCGCCCACGCGCTTGAGGCCGAGGACGACGAGCGGGATGAGCGCGGCGAGGATCACGAAGAACTGGAGCACTTCGTTGTAGATGGCGGAGGAGAGTCCGCCGACGGTGATGTACGCGAGGACGAAGAGCCCGGCGACGACGATGGCCACCCACTGCGGCCAGCCGAGCAGCGCCTCCACGACGATCGACAGGGCGTAGAGGTTCACGCCCGCGATGAGGATCGCGGCGAAGGCGAAGAGGGCCGAGCTGAGCAGGTGCGCGGAGGCGTCGAAGCGCTGGAGCAGGAACTCCGGCACGGAGCGGACCTTGGAGCGGTAGTAGAACGGCATCATCACCAGGCCGAGGAAGACCATGGCGGGGATGGCGCCGATCCAGTACCAGTGCACGACCGCCACGCCGTACTGGGCGCCGGTCGCGGCCATCCCGAGGATCTCGGTCGCGCCGAGGTTGGCGGCGACGAAGGCGAGCCCGGTCACCCAGGCGGGCAGCGACCGCCCGGAGAGGAAGAAGTCGAGGCTGGTCTTCACACTCGCCCGGGCGGCGAAGCCGATGCCCAGAACGACGACGAAGTAGATCGCCAGAATCGTGTAGTCGAGCCCGTTGGTGGGGAGCCGGAGCCCTGCGGCCAGAGATTGCATACGTACCCGCTTCGTCGAGCGAACTGATCGGAACGGAACCTACGCCTCAGCGGCGAGAAACTGAACACTTTTGTTGGAAGTTTTTGTTTGATTGTGGTGGAGAGTGGGGGTGTCAGGGGGTGAGGGGCCGCTCCCGGTGGCCTGCGGCGCTGTTCCGTATCCCTCGGCACCGTGCCATCGTGAGGCGGCAAGGCCGGTGGTCTGGACCAGACCTGGTCGTCGGTGGTGGGTACGCGCGCAGTGGGAGTCGTGGATGCGTGGGGTTGCGG
>NZ_JBJHPC010000084.1:0-18246 GCF_045257485.1 Streptomyces sp. YS-3
ATCCAGGCGAGCGCCCGCCCCACGGGCCCTGCCGTCGGTCGAGGACGAGGGGCGGGCGCTCGCCTGGATGCGGGCGGAACACGCCAACCTGAGCGCGGCCGTCGCCCACGCGGCCCGCCATGGTCACAGCGAGCACGCCGTGCAGATCCCCGCCGCGATGGCCGAGTTCATGCGCACCGAGGGGTCCTGGAGCGACGCCCTCGCCCTGCACCGGACGGCCCTGGGCGCCGCGCTCCTGGACGGAGACCGGCTCGGCCACGCCCTCGCGCTGCGCCACATCGCCGTCATCGAGACGCTCCAGGCCGATTACGCGCAGGCCGAGCCCCATCTGCTCGCGGCACTCGAACTCTTCCGCGCCCTGCGGGACCCGGGCCGCGAAGCCATCGCACTCCACGACCTCTCCTCGGTCCTGCGCCGCACCGGACGCTACGAGGAGGCGCAGAGCTCGCTGCTGCGCTGTCTGAGCCTGTTCGGACAGACCCGGGACGCGCGCGGGCAGGCACAGGTGCTCATCGAGCTGGGCCACGTCCAGCAGCTGACCGGACGCTTCGCGGAGGCCGCCGACAACATGGGGCGCGCGCTCGATCTGCACCGTGCCCTGGGCGACCGCCTCGGCCAGGCCAACGCGCTCACCTCACTCGGCGACGTGCGCAAGTCGACCGGTGCCTACGCGGAGTCCGTCTCCTGCCACCGCCAGGCGCTGGTGCTCTTCCGCCACCTGGACAACGAACTGGGCGAGGCGAACGTCCTGACCGACCTCGCCGACGTTCTGCGCCTGATGGGCGCGTACGACGAGGCGTTGGAGAACGTCGAAGAGGCCCTGCGTCTCTACCGCTGTCTCGGTGCGCGCCTGGGCGCGGCCAACGCGCTCGCCCACCGGGGCAGGATCCGACAGCGCATCGGCCGGCCGGCGGAGGCGGAGAAGGACCTCCTGGAGGCGCTCGACGTCTGCCGCACCCTGGGCAGCCGTATGGGACAGGCCTATGTACTGATGTATCTGGCCGAGGTGCAGGTCCTGAGCGGCTCGTCCGCCTGCGCGCTGGAGAACGTCACCGCGAGTCTGGAGCTGTGCCGGGAGATCGGGGACCTCGGCGGTGAGGCCGAGGCGCTCAACACCCTCGGCGCGGTCCAGCGGGCGGAGGCCGTCCCGGCCGACGCCCTCGACTCCCACCGGCGCGCCCTGGAACTGGCCCGCGAGGTGCGCTCACCGTACGAGGAGGCCCGCGCCCTCGAAGGCATCGGCGAGAGCCTGGCCGACCTCGGCCGACCGGACGAGGCGAACGCGCAGTTGTTCCGAGCGCTGGAACTCGCCCGGGCACTGCGGACGCCGGATACCCAGCGCATCGAGGCACGGTTGGCGCGGGGGTAGAAGCCCTGGTGAACCCGGTGAACCCGGTGAACCCGGTGAACCCGGTGAACCCGGTGAACCTGGTGCCCCGGTAGCCCTATTGACGCCGGTGAACTGTTGACCGAGTCGGCCCGGTTGCCTCAGTGGCCCCGGTGAACCTTGTGGCCGGAGTGACCCTTGAACCTGGTGACGCCGGTGAGCTTTGGCCCCGGCGCCCCCCGCGACGCCGGTGAGCCTGGTGCCCCGGTAGGCCCGGTGGCCCGAGTGACCCCGGTGAGCTGGTTACCCGGTGACCCTGCCGGGCCTGGTGAGCCTGGGGACCCGGTGGGCACGGGACGTCCTCCAGGCGCTGCCGGAGCACCGGGACGGGGCTCGGCGACACGGTATTGACTGCCCTGCCCCGCGCCGCCGGCCCCGGCGGTCAGCGCAGCCGCTCGCGGACCTGCTCGGCCTGGGTGGCGAACCCGGCCGCCTCGGCCCCCTCCAACTCCCCGAGACCGGCGATGAGGGCGGTCATCCGGGCTATGCCGTCCTGCGCCCGGCCCATCTCCCGCTCGGTCCAGGCAGCCCGGACCGCACACTGGAACCACTCACGCAGTGCGTCCTCACCGAGTCCGGCGTAGGCGGTGGCCGCGCGGTCGAGGAGCGCGACGATCTCGCTCCGGACGGCCGCGGACGCCTCGGCCGTCCTCCCCGGGGCACCACCCGCTCCGTCCTCCCCGCCCGAGTAGTCCTCCTCGTCCTCGTCCTCGTTCTCGGCCGCGTCCAACGCATCCTCAAGGAGGGCGGCGAGCTGCTGCCAGGTCTGCGCCCGCTCGTAGCGCGACTCGGGGTTGTCGGCCTCTTCGAGTACGGCCCCTTCGAGTACGGCCAGCGCCTGCTCCATCAGCTCGCGCGCCTGCGCGTACCGGTCGTCTCCCGCCCCGTGCTCCGCCGCCAGCCACGCCAGTGAGCGCAGCACCCGGACCTCCCCGACCGGGTTGTCGCCCGCCTGCCGCCACAGCTCCAGCGCCCGGCCGTACGCCGACCGGGACTCCGCGCGCAGCCCGGCCGCCGCGAGGGCCTCGGCGGCGGAGTGGGCCAGGACCGCCTGTGGCCGGGGGTTCTCCCAGCCCTTCGCGGTCTCGGCGGCCAGCAGATACTGCTCGGCCGCCGCACGCTGGTCGTTGAGCCCCCGCAGCAGTTCGCCGAGCATCCGCCGGGCCTCCACCGCCTCCCGCTCGCCGTGCTCCACCAGGTCCGGCAGCGCGGACTGGAGGACCTCCGCCGCTTCGGCGGTACGCTCCGCCTCCGCGTAGGCGCGGGCCAGCAACAGGCGTGCCCGGGCCCCGCCAGTCGTGGCGAGCCCGGCCTGGTCGAGCCAGTGCGCCGCCTCCAGCGCGTGCCCCGCAGCCTCGTCGGCGCCGCCCGGGCGGCGCAGCAGGATCTCCGCGAGCCTGAGCCGTACGGTGGCGTGCTCCTCGGGGTCCGTCAGCTCGGCGGCGTGGCCCAGAGCGGCCCGGGCGAGCGCCTCGCCGCCCGCTGTGTCGCCCCGCGCCGCCAGCACCCATGCCCGCAGTGACAGCGGTTCGACCGCCTCCCAAGGGCGTCCGGCGGCGAGGCAGCGCTGCGCGGCGGAGACGAGCAACGGCTCGGCCCGGTCCGGCTCACCGGCCGTCAGGGCCGTCCGGGCCAGAATCAGTTCGGCTTCGGCGACCACACCCGCCACGTCCGCGCGCGCACCGCCGCCGTGGGCGCCGACGAACGCCTCCAGCCCGTCGGCCAGATGGGCGTCGGCCACCTGCCGCTCCGCTTCCTTCTCCGTCTCCTTCCCCTCTTCCTGCTCCTCGGGCGTTTCGCGTCCGCGCAGATACGAACCGATCTGGAGGGCGGTCAGTTCGGCTGCCGCGATCCGACGGGCACGGTCCGGATCGGCCTCGTCCAGGGCGCGCGCGGCCTCGGTGGCCACGGTCAGCAGCCGCCGTACCTCCGCGGGATCCTTGTCCGACCGGGCGCCGTCGGCCGCGATCCCGAGCAGGGCGTAGGCCGCGCGGGCGGGCCGGCCGGCTGCCCGCTGGGCCTCGGCCGCCCGCGCGAACAGGTCCCCGGCCTCCTCGGACCCCGACCGCGCCGCCATGGTCGCGCGGAACTCCAGAAGGTCGGCGGCCGTGGCCGCGTCGGGCGACTCCTCTCCCGCCTCGACGAGCTCGGCGGCCCGTGCCCAGAGGGTGTCGGCCGAGGGACGGCCCTGCCGCCGGGCCGTACGCGCGTGCTCGACCAGTGTCGCGAAGTCGAGGGCGGCGGTGCCGGCCGGGTCCTGGCTCCCGGCACCGGCCGCGGTGGCCGGCCGCACCCCCGCGGAGGCGGTGGCGGCGGGCAGCCCGGCGGTGCGCACCCCGAGCGGCAGCACGTCCACCAGGGGCTGCTGCGCGATCCGTTCGGCCAGCCCGCGCGACACATGAGTGGTGCCATTGCGCGCGTCGAAGCGGGCGGCGATGGAGGTGGCGTCCGCGAACAGCCGCTCGTACAGCTCCTTCACCGTATGTCCCGTGCCCCGGTAGGGCACGGCCGGGCGGTCGCCGTGGCCGAGGTCGGCCAGGCGGCGCAGCAGCACCAGGACGCCGCCCGCGAACTCCATCTGCGACTCGACATCGGTGAGCGGGCCCAGATGCGTGGTGTGCTCGGCGAGGATCTCCAGGCCGCGCGGTTCGTTGCCGGTCAGCGCGCAGAACTCGATGTGCTTGCCGATCGAGCGCAGCAGGCTGTCGTTGCCGCGCGTCATCCGGTAGCCGCGCAGATGGTGGGAGCGGGCCTCGTCGAGGCGGCCGAGGCGCACCAGGGGGAGCAACGAGTGCGCCAGGACCCGGTGCGGCTCCTCCATGCAGGACATCTCCCCCGAGAGCACCGGCTCCCAGATCTCGATCGCCTTGGCGTCCTCGCCCTTGCGCGCCCAGTACCAGCCCTGGGTGTTGACCTCGCACGCGTGGCAGTCGCTCATCCGGTCGCGCGCCGCCGCCGTCCAGCCGGCCGCCGCCCGGTCCATCCGGGCCTCGTCGCCGGTCGCGTCGGCGAGGTGGAACTCGGCCTGGCGTACGGCCCGTTCGCTGTATCCGGCGAGCCGGTAGCGGCGCTCCATGTCGACCAGCCAGCGCTCCACCGCGGCGAGCGGGATGTCCGGGGACTCCACGATCCGCCCGGCCACCCACTTGAAGCGCCAGAACAGACTGTGCACCTCGTAGGCGGGGAAGGCGGCCGGGTCGCGGTCGTACTCCTGCAGCAGCCGGGCGAACGGCACCACCATCTTGGTGCGCTCGGCACTCCACTCGTACGCGTCGATCAGCCGGTCCAGCGCCTGGCGGAACAGCTCGCGGTCTCCGGTGGACTCCGCGGCGGCGGCCAGTGTCTCCGCGCGCGCGTTGCGCGCCGCGCCGTAGGGAGTCTGCGCGTTCTCCACCAGGCCCTGGCGGATCTCCTCGACGGTCATGGCGGTCACTTCCGGTCCTCCTGGGGGTGGGTGCCCGGCGTGGAGTGGGTGGCCCATTCCAGGAGGTCCAGGAAGGCCCGGTTGAGCAGGGTGGAGTCGGCCGGGCGCAGCGGTCGCTGCGACATCAGCAGCGCCTGGCCGTACAGCGATTCCACCGCCGTGCCGGTCAGCTCGGCGTCCGGCAGCGCCGCGATCCGGCGGATCAGCGGGTTGTTGTGGTTGAGCACCAGCCGCGCGCGCGGGGTGGATCCGCGCAGCGCGCCGAGGATGTCGTTCCACAGCGAGTCGGCGTTCTCCTGGGCGGCGGCCCGGTCCCGCTCGTGCCGCGCCTGCCGGTCGTCGAGGAACAGCGCGGGCACGGCCACCGGCTGGAAGGCGCGCAGCACCACGTCGCACCCGTGTGCGTCCAGCCGGGTGCGGGCGGTCGACAGGAACGCGGCGAGCGACAGCTCGGCGGTGGTGGGCACCGGGTCGAGGCGGTCGGTGACCGCGCCCGCGTCGAGCTCGGTGACTTTCAGACCGGGCCGGATTCCGGGCAGCAGGGCGAGCAGGCCCGCGTCGTACGTGTAGCCCGCGTTGACCACGCCGAGGCCGTGCGCCGCCGCGATCGGGGCGATCTGGCGGAACTCCTCGACGGTCCGGGTGAAGTGGATCTCGGTGTGCGCCGCCGCGAACTCGTCCAGACTGCGCTGACCGTCGTTGGTCTCGAACGGCAGCCACGGCAGCATCAGCGCGAACAGCTCGGCGTCGTGCCGCGCAAGGGACTTCACGCCCAAGTGGTGGACGCTCAGGAAAGCGGCGAGGCGCTGCGGGTCACCCGCCGCGAGCTCGGCCAGCCACTGGCGGAGCCGCGCCCCGAGGGCGTCGCGGACGGCGGCGAGCGTCTCGTCGTCGTACAGGTTCTCCCGCGAGGCGGTGGGGCGCAGGGTGTCGGTGTCGACGACCGCGCGCACGAAGAACGCCCACTCGGGCAGCAGGTTGTCGGCGCGCTCGGTGAGCAGCATGCCCTTGAGGTAGGTGCGGTGCCCGGCCCGGTGCGCCGGGCTGGTCGGCTCCGGCAGTACATAGGCGACGCCCCGCACCCCGGCGACCGGCAGGTCCAGGTCGATGGAGTCGAGCGGGGTGAACCCGAAGACCCGCGCGCAGTGCCCGGAGAGCGCCACGCGGCGGGCGGCCGGTGTCGGGTACTCCCGCTCCCAGACGGGGGGCCGGTCGGTGACCGGGCGCTCGGCGCCGTCGTCCCCGGCGAAGGTGATGTCGTAGGGCAGCAGGGAGCCGAAGTCGCGGGCGAGCTCCTCCACGCGCGCGGCGGCGGTCCACTCCTCCGCGCCCGGGCGTGGTTCGAGATGGACGGTGGTGCCGGGCTCGGGCCTGGCCTCGTCGGGCAGGGTGCGGACCGTGTACGACCCGTCGTCGGAGGCGAGCCACTCCACCGGGGCGGCACCGGGGGTGCGGGCCGAGCGGGTGACCACACGGATGCGGCGCGCCACCACGAAGCAGGCGAGCAGGCCGATGCCGAACTGCCCCAGGAACTCGCGCCGGGCGGACTCCAGACCGTGCTGCCCGCCGCGCTTGGAGCTGCGGCCGATCGTGGCGAGCAGGGTGTGCACCTCGTCGGCGGTCAGGCCGATGCCGCTGTCCTCGATGGAGACCTTGCCGTCCACCGCCGAGAGACGGATGCGGATACGTGCCCCGGGATCGTGCGCACGGCGTGCGGTGACCGCGTCCACCGCGTTCTGCAGGAGCTCGCGGACGTAGACCCGGGGGCTGGAGTAGAGATGGTGGGAGAGCAGGTCGACCAGCCCCCGCAGGTCGACCTGGAAGCTGTTGACGTCCGGCGGAGTGCCGTCGGACAGGGCGGCGGAAGTCATGGCGCATCACCTCGCGGGCACAGGGAAACAGGCGATCGCGAGGCCCCCCTCGTCGATCACGACGTGAGAATCAGCGTAGGGGCGGCCACTGACAATCTCCTCCGGGTTTGGCGTCGGCGGCGTTCCCCGCCCCGGAGCGTGTGATCTTGTATATCCGTTACTGTCCGTGTCGGTCCGCTAGTCGTCAAACGTTGATCACAGTTTGGCAAATTTGGAACCCTTGCAGCTGCTTTGTCCATCCCCGGAGGCGGAACATGACCGTCGTGCCCCCAAGGGGCCGAAGCAAGCCGGAGCCATCGATGTCGCACGCGACCACCAGGACCAGGGACGGGGCCGAGACGTACGAGTCCCGGGGTCACCGCCGCGCCTCAAAGGCCAGGCGGTGGCTTCTCGTGGTCGTCTGCGTGGGGCTGCTCACGGCGATCGCGTGGCCGGTCATGAGCTACTTCGACATACCGCCCTTCACGGACAAGGGCGACCCCATCTCGTACGGCAAGATCGACAACAAGCCGGGTGGCGCCCCGCAGAAGCCCGTGGACTCCAAGACCCTGATGCCGACGGGACCGGCCGCCGACTTCAAGATCTCCAGCACGCTCGGTAACGGCACGCACGTCGGCGTCGTGAAGATCACCGGCAAGAAGTCGGGCTTCACGGGCAAGGTGTGGGTCTGGGCGCCGAAGGAGTACGACGACCCCAAGTACGAGAAGAGCGGCTTCCCCGTCCTGATCGCCCTGCCCGGCGGCCCCGGTTTCCCCAACAACTACTGGATGGACAACAACCTCAAGCTGGAGTCGTCCATCTCCAAGTGGGCCGAGGAGGGCAAGGGCAAACCGTTCCTGCTGGCCATGCCGGTGCTCAACCCCAAGCCGGACGACGGCGGGCTCTACTGGGACGGCAGCGACATCCCCGGCCAGCCCAAGATGGGCACCTGGCTCACCGAGGACGTGCCCGACCTCATGCGGCAGAACTTCCGCACGATCAAGTCGCGCGACGGCTGGGCCTTCATGGGCTCCTCCTCCGGCGGCTTCGCCGGGCTCAAGGCCGTCCTCAAGCACCCCGACAAGTTCAAGGCCGTCATCGCCTCCGGTCCCGACATCGTCCCGGACTCCCCGCTGTGGAGCGGCCACCTCAAGGAGAAGGCGGAGAACAACCCCGAGGTGCTCTCGAAGCGGCTCATCGCTGCCAAGGGGCCGGACGTGTACCTCGCCTTCCAGTACGGCACCAAGGAGTCGTCCGTCATCCCCAAGGTGAACAAGTACATCGCCACCTACGGCAACAAGGGCCCGATCCACACCCACCTCGAAGTCATCCAGGGCGGCCGGCACAACGCCCTGACGTATGTGAAGGGGATGGACGCGAGCAGCATGCAGTGGATCAGCGAACAGATCGAGGGACCCACGCCGGCGTCCTGAGCCGGGAACGGGCAAACCCGGGGGTGCCCGGACCGGGGTGCCTGCCCTCGGGGCGATGAGCGGTGAACGGGGCCCGGGATGAGGAGCCACCACGCCCGGCGCCGTTCGTCCACCCCAGGGTGTACATCCATGGGTCCACTCACCGGGCGTGAGGTTCGCTCGTCGGGCTGATGTGGCTCCACCCGCCGACGCGGCACGCTTGCGGACATGCTGAGTGATCGACATGAGCCGACGACACGTCACAGGACACCGGGCAAGCGCAGGCTGAGGTCCGCGGTGGCCGCTCTCTGCCTGGCCTGCGGTGCCACAGCGCTGTTACCCGCGCCCCCGTCCTCCGCGGCGGAACCGGACGGCAGACGGGTGGGCGACCACGGCCGCACGGCCCAGATCCGCCGCACCGCGTACGGAATCCCGCACGTCCTGGCCAAGGACTTTGGCGGGCTGGGGTATGGATACGGGTACGCGTTCGCGCAGGACAACCTGTGCCAACTGGCCGACCAGGTCATGACGTTGCGCGGCGAGCGCTCCCGGTATCTCGGCCCCACCGGGACGACCGCCGACGGTACGCCCAACCTGGCGAGCGACACCTATCACCAGGGGCTGCGGCAGGCCGGTACGGTCCGGCGGCTGCTCGACCGCCCGGCGCCGCTGGGCCCGACGCCCGAGCTGCGCTGGATGGTCGAGGGGTACGCCGACGGGTACAACCGATACCTGCGCGAAACCGGTGTCGCCCAGCTGCCGGACCCGACGTGCAAGGGCAAGCCCTGGGTCGGCCCGATCAACGCCATGGACATCTGGAACCTCGTCCACGAGGTCAACGGGGCCGCGGGAGCGTCGGCATTCCAGCAGAACGTCGCCACCGCGACCCCGCCGGCCGTCGGCAAGGCCACCAAACCCGCGCGCGAGGGGGCGACGGCACGCGACGCACGTGTGGCAGCCTCGACCCCGAAGACGTCCACCCTCCCGGCGGCCACCCTGTCGAGGAGCACCCGGCCGCGCCGTGACGAGCTGGGCAGCAACGGCTGGGCGCTCGGCCGTGAGGTGACCCGCGGCCACGACGGCATGCTGCTGGCCAATCCGCACCTGTCATGGATCGGCGCCGACCGCTTCTATCAGGTGCAGTTGACGATCCCGGGTGTCATCGACGTCGCGGGCGGGGGCATCTACGGCACCCCGCTCATCGAGATCGGGCACACCCGCACCCTCGCCTGGACACACACCACGAGCTACGCCGACCACGCCTCGCTCTACCGCCTCACCCTCGCGCCGGACGACCCGACCAGCTACCTCCTCGACGGAAAGGCGGTGCCCATGGGGCGCCGGGCCGTCCCGGTGACCGTCCGGGGCACCGACGGCAAGCTCTCCACCGTCACCACCACCCTCTACACCTCCCGGTACGGGCCGGTCCTCGCCGACGGCTGGACGCGCACCGAGGCGTACGCTCTCAGGGACGCCAACGCCGACAACCTCCGCTCGATGAACGAGTGGCTGGCGATCGGCAGGTCGCACTCCGTGGCCGAGCTCAGGCAGGCGCACCAGACGTACCAGGGCATCCCCTGGACGTACACGATCGCCTCGGACTCCACCGGCGCCACGTACTTCAACGACTCCTCCGCCGTGCCGCATGTCACCGACGACCAGCTGAAGCGATGCGCCCTGCCGGGCCAGGACAACGACCTCCCGGGCGTGCTCGACGGCTCCACCTCGGCCTGCGACTGGGGCAGCGACCCCGACGCGGTCGTCCCGGGCGTCTTCGGCCCCGGCCACCAGCCCCGGCTGACCCGGACCGACTACGTGGCCAACTCCAACAACGACTCGGCCCTGACCAACCCCTCGGCGCCGCTCACCGGATATCCGAAGATGTACCGCGCCGGCGCGCCCCTCGGACCGCGTGCCCAGCTCGGGCTCCGGATGATCGCGGACCGGCGCGACGGCACCGACGGCCTCGGCGCACCGGGGTTCAGCCTGCCCACCCTCCAGGCGAGCATGCTCGGAGACCGCAACTACACGGCGGAGCTGGGGCGGGACGACGCGGTCGCGATGTGCCGCGCGCACCCCGTCCTGACCGCGACCGACGGCACCGAGGTGGATGTGCGCGCCGCCTGTGACGTGCTGGCGGCCTGGGACACCCGCGACGACGCCGACAGCCGTGGATCCGTGCTGTGGCAGGCGTTCCGTACCCGAGTGAGCGGTCCGCACCCGTGGTGGCGCGTTCCGTACGACCCGGCCCGGCCGCTCACCACTCCGCGCGGCCTCAACGGCGACGAGCCCCGGGTGCGGCGGGCGCTGGCCGACGCCGTGCGCGAACTGGCCGCCGACAAGGTGCCACTGGACGCGCCCATCGGCAGGGTGCAGCGCTGGGCGGGGATACCGCTGCCCGGCTGCTCCGGCGCCGAGGGCTGCTTCAACGTCGTCAACGCGACACCCACGTCCGGCAGCGGCGGCGCCACCCGTCCCGCCTCCCCGCAGGACCGCGCCTCCGGCTCCAGCTTCGTCATGGCCACGGAGCTGACCCCCCAGGGCCCCCGCACGCGGACGATCCTCACCTACGGGCAGTCCGCCAACCCGAAGTCGCCCCACTACACCGACCAGACCGTGCTCTTCTCGCGCAAACAGTGGGTCACGGAACGGTTCACCGAGGCGGAGATAGCCTCCGACCCACGTCTGCGGATCACCGTCCTGCGCGGCTGACTCATGGCGGGGCCCGCCGGGCAGGCTCCCGGAATGTGATCTGCAATACCCCTGCTTGCGGCCAGACTTGCAGGTGAGGCGGGTCGCACCTACGGTTGGCGGGCCGTGGTGTTCGGGAAGACCGGTGCAAGACCGGAGCGGCCCTCGCCACTGTGATCGGGCCCCACGTCGTTCAGGCCATGAACGGCTTCGGGTAGCCCGTCCCGTTGTGCCACTGGTGGCCGTAGGCCGCTGGGAAGGCGGGGACGGTGCGACACCCGGAAGCCAGGAGACCGGCCACGGCATCTCGCGTAATGATCCACGAGGTGCTGGAGCGTGAACGAATGACCCTGCCCACCCCTGCCGCCACATTCCACTGGCGGCGCGAGGACACCGTACGTACCGCATGGCTGCTGGCGGTGATCGCCGCCCTGCATGTCGTCGCGTTCGGCATCCTGTTCCTGCTGGTCGTGCCCGAGCACTACGAGGTCGGCTCGAAGACGTTCGGCCTCGGCCTCGGCGTCACCGCCTACACCCTCGGTATGCGGCACGCCTTCGACGCCGACCACATCGCCGCGATCGACAACACGACCCGCAAGCTGATGGCCGACGGCAAACGGCCGGTGTCGGTCGGCTTCTGGTTCGCGCTCGGGCACTCCAGCGTCGTCGTCGTGATGGCGGCGCTGGTGGCCGGGGGCGCACAACTCGCGGGCACTCTGATGAACGACGACTCACCGACCCACCAGACCCTCGGTGTGGTCGGAACGACCGTCTCCGGATCGTTCCTCTACCTCATCGCCGCACTCAACCTGCTGGCCCTCGTCGGCATCCTGCGGGTGTTCCGGGCCATGCGCGCCGGGACGTACGACGAAGCCGAACTCGAACAGCACCTGGACTCAAGGGGGTTCATGAACCGTCTGCTGGGCCGCTTCACCAAGTCGATCACCCGGCCGGGCCAGATGTACCCGCTGGGTTTCCTCTTCGGGCTCGGCTTCGACACCGCCACCGAGGTCACCCTGATGGTGATGGCCGGCTCGGGCGCCGCCGCCGGGCTGCCCTGGTACGCGGTGCTGTGCCTGCCGCTGCTGTTCGCGGCGGGGATGAGCCTGTTCGACACCATCGACGGCACCTTCATGAACTTCGCCTACCAGTGGGCGTTCTCGAACCCGGTGCGCAAGGTGTTCTACAACCTCACCATCACGGGACTGTCCATCGCGGTGGCCTTCCTGATCGGCACGATCGAGCTGGTGGGCGTGCTGCACGAGAAGCTGGACCTGCGGGACGCCGTCACCGGGTGGGTCGCGGGCCTCGACCTGGACAACGTGGGCTTCATCATCGTCGGTCTGTTCGTCGCGGTGTGGGCGGCGGCGCTTGCGTACTGGCGGTTCGCCAGGGTCGAGCAGCGGTGGGCGGTGCGCGCCGCCGCGACAGCCGCACTGCCGGACCGGACCGGGCCGGGCGCGCCCCGCGACGAGCCCGCACCCGCACCCGCACCCCACGACGGGACCGCAGCAGCCGCGCCCGCGCCCGCCCCGGACGCTGTCAGCTGAAGGCCGTGGCGTTCGCCGCCGCCCATTCCGTGAACGTGTGCGGAGCCCGGCCCAGGAGCCGTTCCACATCCGGGCTCACCCGTCGCTCCTCGGGTGTGGGCTCGCCGAGGATGCGAAGCGTGCCCTCGATGACCGGCTCCGGCATGAAGCGCAGCAGCAGCTCCCGCGCCTCGGCCCGGCTCTGTTCGACGAACCGCACCGGCGCTCCCAGCGCGTCCCCGATCGCCCGCGCCTGTTCGCGTGGCGAGACCGGGGCCGGGCCGGTCAGCTCGTAGGTCCGGTCCGCGTGGCTCCCGTCGCGCAGGGCCACCGCGGCGACGGCGGCGATGTCGGCTGGATCGACGACCGGCAGGCCGACATCGCCGAAGGGCGCGGTGACCGTCCGGTCGGAGCGTATCGAAGGGGCCCACATGTAGGTGTTGGAGGCGAAGCCGCTGGGCCGTAGGACCGTCCACTGGAGGCCCGACTGCCGTACGGCGTCCTCGAAGGCGCGCAGCTGGGCGTGCGCCAAGGAATCCGGGCGGGTCGCGGTGGCCTGCGAGGATTGCAGGACCACCCGCCGGACTCCGGCGGCCTGCGCCGTGTCGAGGATGGCGTACGGGTCGAGGCCGTCGCCGCCACCGGGGACGAGGAGGTACAGGGCCTCGGCCCCGTCGAGCGGGCGCTTGAGGCTCTCGGGCCGGCCCGGATCGGCCTGCCGGAACTCCACGTTGCCGGGCACGTGATCCGTGGGCGCCCGGCGGGAGAGGGCGGTCACGCGCTCACCCGTCGAGGCGAGGTTCTGTACGAGATGCCGTCCGACGTTCCCGGTGGCTCCGGTCACCGCAATCATGGTTTCTCCCTGGCTGGTTGTGAGGTGCTGGCACAGTCGGCGCGACGCTCGATCTTCGTGTTGATCCGTTCGCGCTAGATCTGTGCTCGCTCGATCTGTACTCATCCTCAAAGCCAAACTGGTCATCTCCTGGCCAGTTTCCGAAAGAGAATGACCGGCATGAGAGCCGATCGACTGGTGGCGACCCTGCTGTTCCTGCAGACACGGGGGCGGGTGACAGCGCGCGAGGTCGCGGAGGAGCTGGAGGTGTCCGAGCGCACCGCGCGCCGCGACCTGGAGGCGCTGGCGAGCGCCGGCATCCCTGTGTACTCGCAGCACGGCCGGGGCGGCGGCTGGTCCCTCGTCGGCGGCGCCCGCACCGACCTCTCCGGGCTGACCGCCGCCGAGATCCGTGCCATGTTCCTGGTCGCGGGCCCGTCGGCCGTCTCGCCCGAACTGCGCACGGCGCTGCGGAAGTTGATCCGGGCGCTGCCTGCCCCACTCCGGCCGGACGCCGAGGCGGCGTCGAAGGCGGCCACCACGGACGGTACGGACTGGTCGCGCCGGCCGGTCACGGCGGGCACACCCCTGCTGGACGCGTTGCAGGAGGCGGTGGTGGACGGCCTGCGGATCCGGCTCGGATACGTCCGCCCCGGCGGCCCGGCTGGCACCCGCACGGTCCACCCACTGGGCATCGTCACCAAGGCGGGAGTCCCCTACCTCGTGGCCGGTACGGAGATGGAGCAGTCGGAGGCGGGGGAGGAGAGCGCCGGACCCGGCCACGTCGGGTTGCGGATCTTCCGGCTCGATCGGGTCACCTCCGTCGAGGCGACTGGGGATCCCGTCGTCCGGCCGGACGGATTCGACCTGGCCACGGCCTGGCGGACGCTGGCCGCGCCGATGGAGGAGCGGATGCGCGGCGCGACCGTCCGGGGGCGGGCCGAGCCCACGGCGGAGCGCGTCCTCACCGGGCTGTTCGGCGGCCGGCTGCGTCTGGGCGGGCAACGGGCCGACGGATGGCTGGAGATGGAGATCGAAGGCCCGTCCCCGGAGGTGGTGGCCGCGCAGCTCGCCGGGCTCGGGGCGCGCGTGGAGATCCTGGAACCTCCCGAGGCCCGGGAGCACCTGGCAGGCCTCGCGGCCGAACTCGCCGCCCTCTACGGTCCGGCGTAAACGGCCAGACGGCCAGATGGTGTAAACGGCGTAGACGGCATACACGGCCTGGACGGCCTGGACGGCGAAGAGGCCGGAACGGAGTTCCGTCCCGGCCCCTCACCGGCCGTCGGTCACCCGGCGGCCAGCACCGCCTTGCGGTGGCTGAACGTCTCGATGGAGTAGCGGCCGTGGTAGTTGCCCATTCCGCTTTCGCCGACGCCACCGAACGGCAGGTCGGAGACGGTGAGATGGGCCAGCGGCAGCCCGAGGCCCAGGCCGCCCGAGGAGGTCTCGGCGGCCAGCCGCTCCCGGGTGGTGTCGGACTCGGTGAAGGCGTACAGCGCCAGCGGCTTGTCGCGGTCGTTGATGAAGTCGATGGCCTCGTCCAGGCCCGGCACCGGCACGATGGGCAGGATCGGCCCGAATATCTCCTCGCGCATCACTGGCGAGGCGGGGTCGACATCGCCGAGGACGGTCGGCGCGAGGTACTTGGTGGCGCGGTCGCCCCGGCCGCCGGTGACGACACGGCCCGAGTCGAGCAGCGCGCTCAGACGGTCGAAGTGGCGCTCGTTGACGATACGGCCGTACTCGGCGGAGGTCTGCGGGTCGGCCCCGTACAGCGCCTCGATCGCCTGTACCAGCGCCGGTTCGAGGGCGCGGGCGGTCTCGGGGTCGGTGAGGACGTAGTCGGGCGCGACACAGGTCTGGCCCGCGTTGAGGAACTTGCCCGCGGCCAGCCGCGCCGCGACGGTCGCGATATCGGCGTCCCGGTCGACGAAGACGGGGGACTTGCCGCCCAGTTCGAGGGTGACGGGGGTGAGGTGCTGGACGGCCGCGGCCATGACGATACGGCCGACCGTGCCGTTGCCGGTGTAGAAGATGTGGTCGAACCGCTCGGCCAGCAGCGCGGTCGTCTCCGGAACACCGCCTTCCACCACGGCCACCGCGTCCCGGTCGAGGTACTCGGGCAGCAGCCGCGCCAGCACGGCGGAGGTGGCCGGAGCCATCTCGCTGGGCTTGGCCACGACCGCGTTCCCGGCGGCCAGGGCGCCGATCACCGGCGTGAGCAGCAGCTGCGCGGGATAGTTCCAGGGCGCGATGACCAGGACGACGCCCAGCGGGTCGTACTGCGTCCAGGCCGTCGCCCCGCCCAGGTGCTCCGGAACGGGCGCGGGCTCGGGGCGCAGCCACCCCGCGAGGTGTTCCAGGGTGTGGTCGATCTCCCGGACGACGAAGCCGATCTCGGTGCGCTGGACCTCGGCCGGGCTCTTGCCGAGGTCGGCATGGAGGGATTCGACCAGCTCCGCGCCGCGCTCGGTGAGCATCGCGCGCAGGCGTCGCAGCTGGATGGTGCGCCACTCGACGGGCTTGGTGCGGCCGGTGCGGAAGGTGGCGCGCAGCCGGGCCACGGTGTCGGCGGGCTGCTCCGGGGTGCTGTTCATGGTGCCTCGCTGCTGGGGGCGGACCCGTCGGTCCGCGCTGTCGGTCGTCGGAACGAGCCGCGGGGGCTCGATGTATATGCCAACAGTTGAGGTAGCAAAATAAATTCCCGGGCGCGCGGAAGGGTCTGGATCCGGCCGTTCGGCTTCCGTATGCGGCGGTCCTGTGGGGGCGGGTGCGGCCGTTCCGTGGATTCATCCGCCGTCAACGAGAAGTTTCCTACCGACCAGTAGACATCGCGCCAACGGCTGATCATTCTTGGCCGTGCGCATGCCAATTCCGTTGCCGTACGTGCCGATCGCCACGGCCCGACCGGATCTTCCGCGGACTCCCACCCTCGCGACAGAGGAGCACCGACCCCCCATGCCCCGCACTGCTTGGACGACGCGCACGGCCGTCACCGTGGCCGCCGCCGCGACCGCCCTCATCGCCGCGCCGACGGCCTCCCAGGCCGCCCCGCCGGCCGTCGTCCCGTACTCCGCCGTGGCCCAGACCTCCGCCTCCGGCGGGATCGCCGGGCTCAAGGGCGTCGACTACACGACCTGGCTGCGCGATGTGCAGGCCGTCGTGGACACCGCCCGCCCCTACCTCAAGGAGCGCATCGCCGCCTCGCCCGCGGGCGAGAAGCCGGCGATCGTGCTGGACATCGACAACACCTCGCTGGAGACGGACTTCCATCACTTCTGGACGTTCCCGACCCCGGCCATCGACTCCGTCCGCTCCCTGGTGCGCGAGGCGAGCTCCCAGGGCGTCGCCGTCTTCTTCGTCACGGCGCGACCCGGCATCATCGAGTCCCTCACCTCGTACAACCTCAAGGCGGTGGGCTACCCCGTCACCGGTCTGTACGTCCGGGATCTGCCGGACCTCTTCCACGAGGTCAGCACGTACAAGACGCAGAAGCGGGCCGAGATCGAGGCGCGGGGCTACACGATCGTCGCAAACATCGGCAACAACACCTCCGACCTGGTGGGCGGCCACGCCGAGCGGTCCTTCAAGCTCCCGGACTACGACGGCAAGCTGTCCTGACCGTCCCCGGACGCGGAGCGGCGCCCCACGGCCAGAGCCGTCGGGCGCCGCTCGCGGTCGTAGGTGTCAGCCCAAGACCGGGAAGTTGCTGCGGAAGACTCCGCGAGGGTCCCGGTCGCGCTTGACCTGCTGGAGCCTGGCCAGCGCCTCGGGCCTGAAGGCCGTCGCGGCGGTGTCGCCGGGGGAGAGGTAGGTGTAGGGCTTGCGTCCGCTGACGTACGGGGCGACCGACTGCACCAGCGCTTCCTGGCGGGCGGCGATCTCGGCCCCGCGCTCCGGCGTGAACGGCACCCCGAACATGGAGAGCGTGTACGGCTCGGTCAGCGGGCCCTGCGGGTTCTCCGTCGGCGTGGCGAAGGCGCCGCCCAGGTGGCGGATGTGCACACCGACGAGCGGGTCGATCGGCTCTGCGAGGAGAGCCGCCGCCACCTTGTCGTCCAGGTCGGTCAGGAGCTCGGCGCGGGTCGCGCTGGGACCGGGCTCGGTCGGCTCGCCGGTGATCTCGCCCAGCTGGGCCACCGGCAGCATGCCGCGCGTGTCGGTGTTGGCGCCCTCGATCTCGTCGAGCGCGCGGAGCAGCGCCCGGCCCTCGGCCTCCTCGCCCAGGAAGGTGCTGTCCACGGTCACCAGCGCGGGACCGTTGGGGATCTGGAGGATGTTGATCCACGCGGTCAGCTCGTCCGGCGCGTTCGCGGTGATCTTACGGAAGGCGTCCAGGACCCGGGGCGCCTGGCTGCCGTGCCAGACCACCCGGCCGCCGAAGAGGGCGGGCGCGGGGTGCAGGTCGTATTCGATAGCCGTGACCAGGGCGTAGTCGCCACCGCCGCCGCGCAGCGCCCAGAAGAGCTCCGCGTCGGAGTCGGCGGTCACCCGGGCCCGGTCGCCGTCGGCGGTGACCACGTCGAACGCGGTGACGCTGTCGGCGGCCCAGCCGTACTTGCGCCCGAACCAGCTGAGGCCGCCTCCGAGGGTGTAGCCCACCACGCTGACCAGCGGGGAGCTGCCCGGCAGCCCGGTCAGACCGAGCGGGCCGGCCACGGCCTGGACCTGTCCGCCCAGGACGCCCGCGCCCACGCGCGCGGTGCGGGTGGCGGCGTCGACGTGCAGCTCGTCGAGCTTGCCGGTGCGGAGCAGGATCACGCCCTCCACATCGCCGCTGGCGCCCCGGCCGCCGGGCTGGGGCGCGACGACGAGCCCCGCTGCCGCCGCGTACCGCACCACCGCCGAGACGTCGTCGGCGTCGGCCGCCTCGACGACCGCCGAGACCGGCTGCTGGACCGACCGGTTCCACGGCTGTCGTGCCTGGTCGAAGTCGTCGTCACCGGTCAGCAGGACACGGCCGCGCACCTGTGACCGCAGTTCGGCGAGAGCGCTCGTCGTCATGGTTCTTTCCCTACTTCCTCGTTCCGCGTGTGCCCCCGGAACCGCCCCGGCCGGCTTTCGCGATCACTTCCCTGACGGAATCGAACGGGGAAATGTGACGGGACGGGGGTGGGAGAG
>NZ_JBJHPC010000831.1:0-2363 GCF_045257485.1 Streptomyces sp. YS-3
GGACCCGGCCCCGGACCCAACAACCGCGCCCGCAAAGCCACTTCGAGCTCGAACCGCGCGTCCGGGTCGTCGAGCGCGGGCCCGAAGAGCTGCTCGATCCGGCGCAGCCGCTGGCGTACGGTCTGCGGGTGCAGCTCCAGCCGTTCCGCCACCTCGGGAGCGCTGCCCCGGTGGCACTGGAGCCACACCAGGAGGGTGGTGGCGAGCCGGTTGGCCTGCTTGGGCGTGAGGTCGTCCAGGGGGCGGAGCCGACGGGCGGCGAAGAGCCCGACCAGCGCCCGGTCCCCGAGGAGCAGCAGCTCCGAGAGCCGCTCCTCGCAGCGCACGATCCCCTCGGGCCGTTCCAGGCGCGCGAGCAGGGTGCGCGCCCAGCGCAGCGAGTCCGCCGCCATCGCGAGCGGCACGGTCGGCCCGACCACCGCGCCGCGTCCGGCCAGCGCCGCCGCGAACACCTGGTCCCGAAAGGCCGTCCCCGGCTCAGGGACCAGCAGGAACGGCTCCGGTCCTTCCAGGTCCGCGAGGACGTCGGGTGGCAGCCTGCGGTGGATGCGGTCACGTTCGGCGGGCGGCCCGAGCGCGACGCACGCCACCGTGCCGGGCAGCGTCCACCCGGCGGCCACGGCCGCCTGTTCGAGCGCGGGGCCGGTGGCGCGGGAGACGATCCGCTCCAGCAGATGATGGCGCCGCCGCCCGAGCGCGCCCGCCTTGTCGGCCTGGGCCTCGGCGTAGCCGCGTACGGAGACGGCGGATATCTCGTCGATGTGCGCGAACACCGCTTCGGCGAGCAGGACGACCTGGTCGGCGCCGACCCCGGCCCGCCGGGCGGCCCGCGCGTACCGGCGCCAGGCGACGCGGGCCCCGAGCCGGTACGCGGCCTGGAGCGCGTCCAGGCTGCGGCCCTCCGCGAACTCGCCGCGCCCCAGCACCCAGTAGACCCGCCACCGCTCCCCGCCCCGGTCGGCGGACGCGCTGTCACCGCCCTCCACCAGGTCCGCGAATTCGGCGAGAGCGGTTTCCACGCCCATCTGGATTCCGTGCCCGAATTTACCGTGCAGCGGCCTGGAGAATTCCGGCACGTGCTGTCTTATCTGCCGGATTACCTCGGCCGCCGTGGAGTGCTGTTCCTTTCGCAGCTCCGCGGCGAGAGTACGCGGCAGAGCGGCCCATGGCCCGGCCATGCGTGCGAGTATGAGCGGTTGTTACTCACCAGTCAATGGGCCTGACATGCCTGTTTGTTGAGGAGCTGACGACGTGTCGGCGGCGGATCACTCACCTGCGTGACACCTCCAATACCTCTGACGCCTTGGGCGCATTTGGCGCCCTTGACGCATTTCCGCAGGGCGGTGCGAGCCTGTCCACTAGCGGAAACCCCCCATGGCGGCGCGTACCTCGTCGAGGGTGGTCTCGGCGACGGCGTTGGCGCGTTTGTTGCCCTCGTGCAGGACCTCACGTACGTACGAGAGGTCGCGCGCGTACTCGGCCCGGCGGGCCCGGATCGGGGCCAGACGGGTGTTGACGGCCTCGGTGACGGCCCGCTTGAGCGCGGCGGCGCCGCCGTCACCGATCTCGGCGGCGACGGCGTGCGGATCGCGGTCCTGGCAGAGCGCGGCGAGCTGGAGCAGCCCGGAGACGCCGGGGCGGGCCGAGGGGTCGTAGGTGATGCGGCGGTCCGCGTCGGTGGTGGCGCGGCGGATGAGGGCGGCGGTCTCGTCGGCGGTGGCGGAGAGGGGGATGGAGTTGGAACGGGACTTGCTCATCTTCGTACCGTCGGTTCCGAGGAGGACGGGGGCGGCGGAGAGCATGGCCTCGGGCTCGGGGAAGACGGACCCGTAACGGTCGTTGAAACGGCGGGCGATGGTGCGGGTGACTTCGAGGTGGGGGACCTGGTCCTGCCCGACCGGGACGACATCGGCCTTGCAGAAGAGGATGTCGGCGGCCTGGTGGGCCGGATACGTGAACATCAGCCCGCTCACGGCGGACTGGCGGGAGTGCGCGATCTCGTCCTTGACGGTGGGGTTGCGGCCGAGCTCGGCGACGGAGACCAGGCTGAGGAAAGGAAGGAGCAGTTGGTTGAGGGCCGGCACGGCGCTGTGGGTGAAGACGGTGGCGCGGGCGGGGTCGATACCGGCGGCGAGGTAGTCGAGGACGAGGCCGTGGGTGTGGTCGAGGAGGTCGTCGGCGATGTCGCGGTCGGTGATCACCTGGTAGTCCGCGATGACGACGAAGATCTCCGCGCCGCTGTGCTGGAGGCGGACGCGGTTCTGGAGGGTGCCGAAGTAGTGGCCGAGGTGGAGGGGGCCGGTGGGGCGGTCACCGGTGAGCATGCGGGTCATGGGTCCGGGCCCTTCTGGGGAGGTGGGTGG
>NZ_JBJHPC010000832.1:0-2356 GCF_045257485.1 Streptomyces sp. YS-3
GGGGCGGTCACGGGCGCCCTCCGTCCGGCCCGGGGGCGGCACGGCGGCGCAGGGGTGTCACGACGAGGCTCCTTCCGCCGCCGCCAGGACGCTCAGCAGCTCCTGGCGCGGCAGCGGCCCGGCGCTCAACGGGAGCGCGCCACGCGGCGCCTGGGCGACGCGGTGGCGGAACTTCTCGTCCCCGAACACCTCGTCCGGAGTGCTCAGCCCCATCAGGACCCGCGTCAGCCCCCGCCACACCGTCCCGTCCTGGGTGGCGGCCGACCGTATGGACGTGTCGGGGCAGCCGGGGTAGGCGGGCGGCAGGGAGCGGCCGTGCACGACGGCGCTCCAGCGTCCGATCCGCTCCCGGTCGGTGCTCGCCGCGTGCTCGTACCACGGCCGCAGCAGGACGTCGGCGAACTCGGCCGCGGCCTCGCCGCGCCGCCCGGCCGGGTGGGCCGCCAGGGTGTCGGCCAGGCCGAAGGCCTGCGCGAGCGCCAGCGACATCCCGCGCCCGTAGAGCGGGTTGGTGACACAGGCCGCGTCCCCGACCGGGAACAGCCCCGCCACGGGCGGACGCACGGCGGTGGCCCGCAGCGCGTTGGCCGGGCCGCCGATGGCGTGGACGGCCGAGATGGGGGCGCTGACGGCGTCGTCCAGCCAGGCGGTGAGTCCGGGAGTCGCGTGGGCGACGGCGGTGAAGGCGTCGGCGTGCCGCAGCCGGTCCAGCTCCGTGTCGCCGGGCAGGGTGCCCAGGGCGATAGCGAAGGTGCCGGCGTCGCCCGGGTGCAGCACGCCCGCGTAGTGGTCCCAGATGTCACCGGCGGCATGGCCGCGGTTCAGCGGCCCGGGCAGGGTTCCGCTTCTGAGCCGGTAGAAGCGGGTGAAGCCGCGAAGCCCCCCGGGGCTGGTCAGATCCCCCGGGACCGGGACTCCCGCGTCGGTGAGCCAGCCGCGGGCGGCGGCGCGGCGCCCGGTGGCGTCCACGACCACATCCGCGGGCAGATGCGCGCCGTCGGTGGTCACGACGCCGCGCACCGACTGCAGGTCGGAGCTCAGCCGCAGCCCGCGTACGGTCGTGCCGTGCCGGATCTCCACCTGCGGCAGGGCCTCGACCGTCCGGTACAGGACGAGTTCGAGCGTGGTGCGGCGGCAGCCCAGGGCGACCAGCAGGTCGTCGCCCACCTCGCGCGCGCGGTCGGTCGCACCCGGCGGCATCGCGCGCGTGAGGTCGAACAGCGGGGCGCCGGCGGCGAGCAGCCGCTCCAGCACCTCGGGGGCGCGGGTGCGCAGGGTGCGTACACCGAGCGAGGTCAGCGTGTGGGAATGCTGGGCCTGCGGCACGGTGGGGCGCTGCCAGCGGCCGTGCAGATCGGCCATCGCGCCCCGGGGCGGCGGGGCGGAGCGCTCCAGGACGACGACCTGCCGTCCGGACCCGGCGAGCGCGAGAGCGGAGGCCAGCCCCGCGACACTGCCTCCCACGACCAGAGCCTTGGACATCAGCGCCGCCGGCCGTGGACGAAGAACACCCGGCGCACGTCCGTCTCGTGCCGCGGCGGCACCGGATCCGGCCACCGGCCGAAGTCCGCCCCCGGTTCACCCGGCTGCACCGCCTCCACGGAGAATCCACAGCCGTCGAAGAGCAACTCGGGCTCGTCGGTCCCGAACAGCCAGGGGCAGCCCCAGCCCGCGAAGATGTCGAGCAGCCCCCGCATATGAGGGAGCGTCAGGGCCGCGGAGTTGACCAGGTCGGCCGCGATCCGGCTGCCGGGCGCCGAGAAGTCCGCCACCCGGCGCAGGACGTGGCGGGTGTCCTGTTCGGGGATGTAGTACAGCAGCCCTTCCAGCAGCCAGGTGGACGGCAGGGCCGGGTCGTAGCCCGCCTTGCGCAGGTCGTCCTCCCAGTCGGGCGCGGTGAGATCCACGGCGACCGTGCGGTGGTCGGTCCGCGGCCTGATGCCCTCCAGCCGGTCCCGCTTGTACGCCAGCACCGCGGGCCGGTCGACCTCGTAGTAACGCAGCCCCTCGGGCCAGGCCAGCCGGTATGCGCGCGAGTCCATCCCCGCCGGGGCCAGCACGATCTGCCGCATCCCCGGCTCGCGGGCCGCCTCCTGGAGGTAGTCGTCGAAGAACCGGGTGCGGATGGCGTTGTAGTCGGGGGTGCTGGGGAGCGTACGCGAGGCGTCCGCCGGGAACGTCGCCTTCCGGATCTCCGCCAGCAGCTCCGGGCCGATCTCCCCGCAGAGCGTGTCCGCGTACGGATCCTGGTAGATGCGGTCGGGCCGGCGCGTCTCCGCGGCACGCAGGGCGGCGGTGAGCAGGGCGGTGCGTTCGACGGCGTCGAGCAACTCGGTCACGGGGTTGTCGTCTCCTT
>NZ_JBJHPC010000833.1:0-2351 GCF_045257485.1 Streptomyces sp. YS-3
GCCGAGCCCTCCCCACACCACTTGCGGCACGCAAGGAGAAGTCATGAGCCACAGCAACCACCGCCTCGAAGGCGTGGCCATCACCGGAATAGGCCTGAGCTGTGCGCTCGGCAACGGCGCACAGCACGTCTGGCGCGGTATCCGCGCGGGCGAGAGCGGCATCGCCAGGACCCAGCGCCTCGACGTCTCGACGCTCAGCTGCCAGTACGCGGGCGAAGCACCCACCATCCCCTCCTCCCACCCGCGGCTGCGCGGACGCGTCGACCGGGCCACGTCGCTTGCCCTGACCGCCGCCCAGGAGGCGGTCGCCGGCGCGGGACTGCCCGAGGACAGCCAGGACCCGTACCGCATGGGCATCGCGGTGGGAACCTCCGTGGGCGGCCTCGACCGCGGCGAGCAGTTCCACTGGGAGCTGCTGCGCGGCGGCCCCGGGGCGACCCACGCAGACCTGCTCTTCAACTACCCCTTGTACACCTCGGCGGACGCGCTCAGCATCGCGTTCCGGTTCAAGGGCCCCAAGGTGGTGATCTCCAACGCCTGCGCTGCCGGTTCCAACTCCATCGGGTTCGCCGCCGACGCGATCCGCGAAGGCCGGGCCGACGTGATGATCGCGGGCGGGGTGGACGTGCTCGACATCCTCTCCCTCGCCGGCTTCGACAGCCTCAACGCCCTCGACTCCGAGCCATGCGCGCCCTACTCCCGCAGCACCGGCCTCAACCTCGGCGAGGGCGCGGCCTTCCTGGTCCTGGAATCGCAGTCACACGCCCGCCGACGGGGCGCGGACATCCTCAGTTACGTCCTGGGCTACGCACTGACCAGCGACGCCTACCACGCCACCGCACCCGACCCGGCGGGCGACGGCGCCAACCGCGCCATGCGGGCGGGCCTGGCCCAGGCCGCGCTCGGCCCCGAGCACATCGACTACGTCAACGGGCACGGCACCGGCACACCCACCAACGACAGCGCCGAGACCAAGGCCGTGGACGCCCTCTTCCAGGGCCGTACCGCCGCCCCGATGAGCAGCACCAAGTCGCAGGTGGGCCATATGCTCGGCGCCGCCGGTGCCATGGAGGCGGCCACCTGTGTGATGGCGCTGCGCGACGGTGTGCTGCCACCCACCGTCAACGTCGACGAGAGCCGCGACCTGCAGCGTGACATCGTGCCCAACCGGTCGCGGCCTCAGGAACTGAACGTGGTGGTCTCCAACTCCTTCGCTTTCGGCGGCAACAACTGCTCCCTGGTCCTGGGCAGTCGGCCGGCCGCACCGCGTACTCCCGCCGCCCACCGCGTCGTCATCACCGGCGCGGGTCCCGTCACGGCGCTCGGCAGTGGCCGCCAGGTCCTGCTCGACGCGCTCCGGGACGGCCGCACCGCAGTGGGACCGGCCCGGCTCAGCGACCTGAGCCGCTCCCGCACCCGTCTCGCCGCCGAAGTCGACACCGCCGAGTGCCGCCGCCACGTCGACCGGGCCTACGCCCGCCGACTGGACCAGATCGGCCTGCTCACCCTCGCCGCCAGCCGACTGGCCCTCGACGACGCCGGCCTGCGCGTCACCAACGCGGAGGCGCACCGCATCGGCATGGTGTTCGGCACCTTCAGCGGACCGGTGGAGACCGTGGAGCAGCTCAGCGAGACCATCGGCACCCAGGGACCGCACCGCGTCAATCCCCGCCTCTTCCCCAACTCGGTGATGAACGCCGCCGCCGGACACGCATGCCTCGCCCTCCAGATCCGCGGCCCGCTCTCCACCCTCGCCACCGGCTGCGCCTCCGGGCTCAGCGGCCTGGGATACGCGGCCGACCTGATCCGCCGGGGCGAGGCGGACGTGATGCTCGCCGTCAGCGCCGACGAGCTGACCCCGCTGCTGCACTTCGGCTTCGACCGGGTCGGCCTCCTCGCGCAGGACAGCCCCCGCCCCTACAGCGCCACCCCCACCGGTGCCGTACTCGGGGCCGGCAGCACGGCCCTGGTCGTCGAGTCCCTGGAACACGCACTGGCACGGGGAGCCACCATCCTCGCCGAGGTGAAGGGCCACGCGATCACCAGCGACGGCCATCGCGTCGCGGGCAACGACCCCTCGGGCGAGGCCTGGGCGGAAAGCTTCCGGCGCGCCCTGGCCGACAGCGGCATACCTGCCTCGGACGTCGGCACCGTCTTCGGCGACGCCCGCGGCACCGCCGCGATCGACCGCGCCGAAGCCACCGCGATCGCCCAGGTCTGGCAGCCGGGAACGGTCCGGCTCAGCAACCTCAGCCCGTACACGGGCCATGTGCCCAGCACCTCGGCGCTGATGTCCGCCGTCTGCGCCACGGAGACCCTGCGTACCGGCTGGAGCCCCCGCGTCCCCGGCC
>NZ_JBJHPC010000834.1:0-2348 GCF_045257485.1 Streptomyces sp. YS-3
CCGCGGCCCCCGCCCTGGCCGACACCCCGTCGCCCGCGCCGGGCAAGTCCGGCGGCGCGCCGACCCAGGCGGGCACCACCTTCCGTACCGCGACACCGGTCAAGCAGGGCCAGCAGGCCACGGCGACCGCCTCCAGCGGTGACTACCTGTACTGGGTCTTCCCCGCCGACGCGGGGCAGCGCCCCACCGTCGACGCCACGGTGACGCTGCCGTCGTCCGGCCGCCAGGCCGCGACGACCTGGCGGATCGACGTGTACGACGGGCTGCGCCGCCGCCAGCCGTGCATGTACGGGGCGCAGTCCCGCACGGCCGCGCCCGACGCCACCGCCGTGACGCTCTCGTGCACCCTGCGGCCGGTGGTGGCCTGGGCGGACGCGTGGGCCGACGCCCCGCTGCCGGGCAGCTACTACGTGCGGCTGACCGCCGTCGGGCTGCCCGCCTCCGAGCGGGGTCTGCCCGTCAGGGCGGAGATGACGCCCCGCACGGTGAAGGCGGGCGGCTCGCACGCCGTGGACGGCAGCCTGTCCACGCCGCTGGGCGCGGGCGGCCCGAAGACCGAGCCGGAGGACGGCTGGTCGTCCGGCTGGTGGACCGACCGCTGGATCTGGACGGCGCTCGGCGGGGTCCTCGCGGCCCTCGCCGGCGTCGGAGGGTACGTGCTGACCCGCGGCCGGGGCCGTCCCGCGCACGTCCCCCGGGGCTGACGGCCCCTCACTCCGCCTGCGCCGTGGGCTCGGCCAGCACCCGCTGGGCCACGGCGAAGGCGGAGTTGGCGGCGGGCACCCCGCAGTAGACCGCGGTCTGGAGCAGGGCCGCGCCGATCTCGTCGGGGGTGAGTCCGCCGCGCCGCGCGGCCCGCACATGCAGGGCGAGCTCGTCCCAGTGCCCGCGGGCCACCAGCGCGGTCAGCGTGATCAGGCTGCGCTCGCGCCGGGTCAGGGTCGGGTCGCCCCAGACCTCGCCCCAGGCGTACCGGGTGACGAGGTCCTGGAAGCGCGTGGTGAAGGCGTCGGTGCGGGCCTCGGCCCGGTCGACATGGGCGTCCCCGAGGACCTCGCGGCGGATCGCGGCGCCCCCGGGCGCGGGCGGCGCGAAGTGGCCGCGCAGCGCGGCCAGTACGGCCTCGGGGCGCTCCACCGGCGCCAGGTGCGAGGCGCCCGCGATCTCGACGAGCGAGGCGCCCGGCACCGCGTCGGCGAGTTCCCGCGCGTGCGCGGGCGGGGTGACCGGGTCGGCCCGCCCGGCGACGACGAGCGTCGGCGCCGCGATCTTCTTCAGCTCCGTCCGCAGATCGAACCCGGCCAGCGCGTCGCAGGCCGCCGCGTAGCCGCGCGGGTCGGTGGCGCGCAGGTCGGCCAGGGGTCCGGGTACCTCGAAGCCGGAGGTGAACCAGCGCCCGGCGGCGCCCGCCGCGACCGGCTCCATCCCCTCCCGGCGGACGACGGCGGCACGCTCGTGCCATGGTTCGCGGCCACCGAAGTCCGCCGAGGCGCACACCACCGCGAGCCGGTCCACCCGGTCCGGGTGGTGCGCGGCGATCCACATCCCGACGGCCCCGCCGAGCGAGACCCCCGCGTACGAGAAGCCGCGGACGCCCAGCGCGTCGGCGAGGCGCAGCACCAGCCGGGCGAAGTCCCCGACGCCGGCGCCGGCGCCGACCGGGGTGGCGGGCGAGCCGCCGTGGCCGGGCAGGTCCCAGCGGACCACCCGGTGGGTGGCGGCGAGTCCGGGGGCGACGCCGTCCCACACGGCGGTGGACGTGCCGAGGGCGGGCCCGAGCAGGAGCACCGGGCCGGCCGCCGGGCCTTCGCAGCGGTGGTGGAGGAGACCGGCGTCCCCCCGGTCAGCGGAGTTCAAGGAACACCGTCTCCTTCGCGCCCTGGAGGTGGATGTCGAAGCGGTGGCCGCCCGCCCCGGGGTCGGGCACCGCCAGCAGCGTGCGGCGCAGCTCCGGCTCCAGGGAGTCGAGCAGCGGGTCCGGCGCCCCGGTCAGATACACCCGGGTGAACAGGTGGTGGAGCAGGCCCCGGGCGAAGACCGCGACGCAGAGGTAGGGGACTCCGCCGGGCGCCAGGGTGCGCAGGGTCCAGTGGCCCGCCGCGTCCGTGGGGACCCGGCCGAAGCCGGTGAAGTCGACGCCGTTGCGGCCGAGCGAGCCGGGCCTCCCGGTACGCGAGCCGTCGGGCCCGGGCTGCCAGAACTCCAGGAGGGCGTCGGGGACGGGCGCGTCCTCGCCGTCGTAGACATGGCCGTGGAGCGTGAGGGTGTCCGGGTGGCCGGGCGGGGCGATGGCGGCGCCGCCCGGGAAGGGAAGGGCGTGGCCGTAGAAGGGGCCGATGGTCTGGGAG
>NZ_JBJHPC010000835.1:0-2344 GCF_045257485.1 Streptomyces sp. YS-3
GTGGGGGAGGGTGTGGCGGGTGCGCGGACGGCAAGGAGGAGCAGTGCCTGGGTGCCTGGATCGTCGAGCTCGGCGGCGAGGGCAGTGCTCGCGTTGCGCAGACGCAGGCGCACGGTGCCCTCTGCGATGCCAAGGACTGAGGCGGCGGCCGCCGCGGAACCGGCGCGCAGGTAGGCCTCGAGGGTTCTGCGTTGTTCGCGGGTCAAGGGGTGCAGAACCTGTGCGGCCCAGGCGGAAAGCCGGTCGGGCGGTATGATATGGAGCAGTTCGTAGGCGCCCAGCGCGGTGGCAGGCGCCAGGCAGCCTCTGGACGCGCCGCTGCGCGCCGCCGCAGCCTCAGTCCAAGCGGTGGCGAGCAAGTCCAGTGGTACCGGCTCTGCGGCACCGCCAGCAAGGCGGTGCTGGTCAGCGATCCGCGCTACCAGAGTGGACCGCTGGTGGACGTCGCCGTGGCGGCCGTGCAGGGCGATGACGGCCAGGTCTGTGCCCCGCAGGCATACCAGGGTGCGGGGCGAGGCGGAGGGACCGGAGGGATGCGCAGTGTGCCACAGGTCGTGGTAGGCGTTTTCGGCAGCCGTCCCAGCCAGCCGGAAGACGGTGGCGTGGGTGAGGGCGTCACAGCCCAGTACCTCCGTGGCGAGCTGGGATTGGCCCGCCAGGAGCAGCGTCAACACCGCCTGGTGCTGACGCTGCTCGAGACGGGTGCTCTCTTCGATCTGGCGGGCGCTTGCACGCAGCCGCAGCAGATCCACTGCGGTCGACTGGATGAGTGCTGTGCGTTTGCGTGAGGTGCAGCCGGGTTTGATGACGAGGGTGGAGTCGGGCGTCTTGCGGACGATGAGATGGCGGTAGGCCAAAGGGCGCTCCGCTGCGAGGATTGCCTCCGCAGCGGCGCCGGGCGAGCTGCTGTGCACCACGCGACCTCCGCGGTTCACGAGCACGGCCCAGCCCTCGGCGAGAGCGGCGACTTCAGTGATCAACTGGGCGTCGGAGCGGGCCGCTGCCCGCTGTAGTCGCCGCACCAGCTGGTAGAGCGTCGGCCTGCCCGAGGGAACGGGCGTGAGCCCGCCACCGCTTGGGCTCATCGGATCCGTGCCACGCCGCCCCAGCCCGCACGGTCAGTGAGCGTGCCGGTGGTGGGGTCCGGGCGCCACCGCGGCCAGCTCGTGAAACCGGGTTCAATGAGTTCGGTGCCGGCGAACAGCTCCACTGCGACGGAGGGTTCACGCAGGATATAGGGGATCGCACCGCTGGTGTTGTACTCCTCCTGGACCTCGCGGTGCAACGCGTCGGCGGCAGTGGAGTGGCTCAGCGCGAGGTAGCTGCCTGTGGGCAGCTGATCGACCAGTCGGCGTACCAGACCGAGGGCTTCCTGCCAGTCCACGATGTGACCGAGCACGTCATTGATCACCAGGGCGATGGGCTGTGTCATGTCGAGCGTTTGGGCCGCGCCAGCCAGCACCCTTTCGGTGTTGCGCATGTCGGTCTCGACATACGCGGTGGCTCCTTCCTTCGTGCTGGTGAGCAGCGCGTGGACGTGTAACAGCACGATCGGGTCGTGATCGACGTAGACGACTCGGCACTCGGGAGCAATCCTCTGTGCGACTTCGTGCGTGTTGTTGCTGGTCGGCAGCCCGGCACCCAGGTCGATGAACTGGCGTAATCCTGCCTCCCTCGTCAGGTAAGTGACGGTGCGGCGCAGGAAGGCGCGTGACTCTCCGGCGAAAGGGACGATGTCAGGGTATTTGCTGCTGTAGGCGTCCCCGGCTGCCTGGTCGGCAGGGTAGTGGTCCTTGCCGCCGAGCCAGTAGTTCCATACCCGCGCACTGTGGGCGACGGACGTGTCGATCGTGGTGGACTTGGGGGTGGGTTCTGTCATCTCAGTATCTCCATCGATGTGTCGGGGTGCGGGGCGAGCACGCAGGCGTGGTCCCACCGCACTTGATAGGCCGTGACGGTAGTGAGTGCATCTGATACCTCGGCGGTTCCCGGTAGTCCGCCGTCACGGACGACGTGATCGGGAATCTCAGGCACGTTGACTCGGTACAGCAGCAGTGTGGGCTGCCCGGCGAGGGCGTGCAGGGGCCCATCAAGGGGTGTGAAGTTCGGGGGATCTGTCGCTGAGGCGTCCGGCTTCGCGTGTCGTCGGTGGAAGCCATCTATGTGCTGGTCGGCGGCCGGTTGGCTGTCTGGGTTTGGTGTCAGTGGTCCGGATGCTGCGGTGGCATGAGTCCGTATCGGCCGGTGACGTCTTCGCCGAGCCTCCTCCTGCGGGGGTCCTGTTGTCCGTGTACGCCGCACGTCCGGAGGACGGCTGGGGGGGGCATGCAGCGGAGTCGACGGG
>NZ_JBJHPC010000836.1:0-2337 GCF_045257485.1 Streptomyces sp. YS-3
GTACGGGCGGGGGGTGCCTCCCAAGGGGCGCGGGGAACTGCGCGGGCAACCCAACAGAGCCCGCAGACGAACACGGGTCAAGGGGCGCGGGGAACTGCGCGATCAATCCGAGTCGGCGCGCACGCGAAGTCCCGGGCCGTGGCCGCGCTGTCCACAGCCTGTGGATTCACCTGCGGAATCAAGGTCACGACTCTGGTGGGTCCGCGTTCGCCACCCCCACTCTGAAGGCGGGTGGCTGCCAGAAGCAGGGCGGAGTGCAGACCCGGGGACGTGACCCGGGGGCTTCAGGGCGGCCGGTGCAAGGGCCCCCGGGGCTAACCCCGCTTCGGCCTCTTCCGGCCCCTCCGGCGTTCCTGGCGCTTCAGTGCCTCCTCGTACTCCCTGCGGTGCAGGGACTCGCCGGGGGCCTCGCGCAGGGCCCGGAACGCGTAGGCCAGGAGGGAGCCCACGAAGCCGATCGCCTTCAGGCCCTGGAGGGAACGCTCGCGTTCGGGGTCCGTGGGGCGGGCCGAGAAGCCGTCCCAGGTCTTGCGGAACGCCATCGCGCTGCACAGCGCGAACATCACCACGACCAGGACGGTCACGAAGGCGCCGGTGTCCGCGATCTGGAGGCCCTGGTACGCGAGGCGCAGCACGACGCACGCCGCCACCGCCGCCGCCAGGGCGCCGATCGCCACCCCGGCGCGGCGCAGGCCGTAGCCGCCGTCGTGGTCGACCCACGTCGTACCGAAGAAGCGGATGGGCTCGGGCTCGGGGCCGCCCGCGCCCGTGCCGTCGGCGTTCTCGTCGCTCATGGGGTCGATTATCGCCGCTCGCGGGGGGCGGCTAGCCGCAGCGGACCGCCACGTAGCCGTCGCTGCCCGTCCGTACGTACGCGTCCGCCACGTACTGCCCGTTGGCGATGTTGTCCCAGATGTTCGACGTCCCGTACGGGCCGGAGACCGTCGTACCGGGGCACTGGCAGTTGATCGGGACGCTCACCCCGGTGGGGAGCACCTTGATCACCGGGTACCCCGTGCCGGGGCCGCTGCGGACGTTCAGCTGTACGCCCGGCGCCACCGGGTACCGCTTCGTCGTGGCCTCGCTCTGCACACCCGCGAGCTCGTCCGTAGCCATGTCTGGCCTCCCCCGTCACCGTCACTCTGCGTACGCCACGCACGCGACCCGCAGGCTAGCAAGCCCCTCGGGTCTCGCACGCATCATCGACTAGGCTCCGAGCGTCGCGCTCGGGGACGAACACACGGGGGTGGGTGATGCCGCCGTTGCGCAGCACGGGGCCGGGACCGGAAGCGGAACGTCCGGGGGTACCGGAGTACGCCGGGCAGTATCTGCTGGAGTCGACGCTCGGCTCGGGTGGCATGGGTGTGGTCCATCTGGCCGCGTCCGCCTCCGGCCTGCGGCTGGCCGTCAAGGTCGTCCACGCCGAGCACGCCAAGGACCCCGAGTTCAGGGCGCGGTTCAGACAGGAGGTGTCGGCCGCGCGGCGGGTGAGCGGCGCGTTCACCGCGTCCGTCGTCGACGCCGATCCGGCCGCCGCGCGGCCGTGGATGGCGACCCTCTACATTCCCGGGCCCACCCTCGCCGAGGAAGTGAAGCGGAACGGGCCCCTTGAGGCCTCGCAGGTGCGGCGCCTGGGCGCCGGGCTCGCCGAGGCGCTGCGGGACATCCACCGGGCCGGGGTCGTCCACCGCGACCTCAAGCCGAGCAACGTGCTGCTCGCCGCCGACGGGCCGAAGGTCATCGACTTCGGTATCTCGCGTCCGTACGACAGCGATCTGCGCACCGAGACCGGGAGGCTCATCGGCACGCCGCCGTTCATGGCGCCGGAGCAGTTCCAGTCGCCGCGCGAGGTGGGGCCCGCCGCCGATGTCTTCGCGATGGGCGCGGTGCTGGTGCACGCGGCGACGGGGAACGGGCCGTTCGACTCCGAGAGCCACTACATCGTGGCGTACCAGGTCGTCCACAACGAACCCGATCTGACCGGAGTCCCCGACGACCTCGTGCCGGTGCTGCGCGGCTGTCTCGCCAAGAAGCCCGAGGACCGGCCCACGCCGGACGAGCTGATGGCGGAGCTGCGCTCGGCGGCGTACGGGACCGAGGCCTTCATCCCGACCCAGCGTTTCAGCAATCCGGTGGAGAAGGTGCCGGGGCGGCCCTGGCCGGGCGGTGAGCAGGACGGCTCCGACGTGCCGACCCACCGGCGGGAGGCCGGGCCGTCCTCGGCCGCTCCCCGGCGGGCGGCGCGCCGGCCGCTGCGGTGGGCCGCCGCCGCTGCCGCGCTGGTGGCGGTGGTCGCGGGCGCGGTGGTGGGCGTACGGATGGCCGGGGGCGGGGACG
>NZ_JBJHPC010000837.1:0-2318 GCF_045257485.1 Streptomyces sp. YS-3
CCCCCGACCGCCCCGACGCGGCCTTCCTGCGCGGGCGCGGAGTCCTGGAGCGGGCCACCGCCGACGTCGCCTCCCTCGTCCCCGCCGCACGCCTGGACCGCGCCGTGGAGGCGGTCGCCCGCTCCTGCGCCGGAGAGGGCTCGGCCTACGACCCCGAGGCCCGGCGGATCGAGATCTGCTACGACGACGTGGCCCAGGAACGGGCCCTGTTCGCGGCGGCGGGGGTGCGCCCTGCGGACGACGAAGCCGCTGCCGTACTGACGGAGACGTACTTCCATGAGGCAGGGCACGCCCTCGCGGACGTGCTCGGCCTGGACCTGGGCGACCGGGCGGAGGAGGACGCGGCCGACGAGTTCGCCGCCCTGATGCTGATCCGGCGGGGCGCGCCGGGGGAGCGGGAGCTTCGGACGGCGGCCCGGGAGTACGAGCTGTCGGCGGCGGCCGGGGAGGGGGATCCCAGCTCGGGCGCCGAGGCCAGGGACGAACACCCCTCCGACCGGGAACGGGCCGCCCGCCACCTCTGCCTCCTCCACGGCGCCGCCCCCGCCCGCACCACCGACCTGGCTGGGACGGAGCTGCTCCCCCGTGAGCGGGCCGGCCGCTGCGGGGAGGAGTGGCGCACGGTGCGCGAGACCTGGCAGAAACGTCTCGCTTCGCTCGGCAGGCCCAGCGGGCGGGGGTCCAGCGACTGAAGCGACCGGAGCGACTCAAGGCCGGAGAAGGCTCGGGCCAGAACAGAAAGCCAACACAGAGGCCAAAGCAGAAAGACGGCCCAGGAGGCGAAGGACCGGCCGGGGTGACCGCTGTCGGAGCGACCGAAGGCCGGAGCTACTGAAGGCTGCTGAAGACCGGAGCCACCGAAGACCGGAGCGACTGAAGCGACCGAAGCGACTCAGACCCGAACCTTTTGGCGTGTCCCGGACCAGTCGCGGGGGCAGGTGCGGAACTCGGTCGCTTCAGTCGCTTGAGTAGCTGGGCCCGCGAGGGCTTCGGTAGCTGCCCTTCAGTCGCTGCCGAAGCCTTCGGTCGCTGTTACGCCCGGTAAGGGTGACGGCGATTTGGGCGTTTTGCGAACGCAGCTACTGAACCGAGCGACCGTGAGAGCTTCAGTAGCTGTTCAGTCGCTGCCATGAAACCGCAGGTCAGAGGCGTGCGGGTGCTCGGATCAGCGACTGAAGCGACTCTGGCTCCAGTATTAGGTAGCCGTTTTGGTGATTTCCTCGTATGCGCGTGTGAGTTATAAGTAGGGGTTTTTAGTCGCTGTCAGTCGCTTGTGGATCTCCACATGGCCTCTGACCTGGTGTTTTAGGCAGCACCGAAGACAGCGACTGAAAAATCCTCAGTCGCTGCCCTTCGGTCGCTGGTCGCTCGTTGAGTAGCTGGGCCCCCGATCCCCGGTGCCCGGCCCGGCCGGCGTCGGTGCCCCGACACGGCGGGCGTTTTCCGTGGGCCTGCGCTCACCCGCCCCGATGCTTCGCTAACCTATGTCCGTCGTTGAGTCGCTTCAGTCGCTGAGTAGGGGAACCACATGACTGCTGAGCTGCGGTTTTCACGCAGCGACTCAGAGCAGTCAGCCCCGGAGCCGACTCTTGCTGAGCTCGCGGCGATGGGCCCCCACGCCCTGGCCCGGGGCTGCGCCGCCCGTGACTGGCCCGTGCACCCCCTCGCGCCGGGCCGCAAAACGCCCGTGGCCAACTGCTCGCGCTGCCGCCGCCCGGGCCATCGGTACGAAGGCTGCGACTGCGTCGACGCCGGTCGCTGGTGCCACGGGTTCCACTCCGCCACCGTCGACCCCGCCCGGGTCGACCGCTGGTGGGGCGGTGACAGCGACCTGGGCGTCGCGGTCTCCTGCGGACCCGCGGGCCTCGTCGTGATCGACGTCGACGACCACCCCCAGCCGCTCCCGGGCCGCGACCGCATCCTGCCGGGCATCGCGATCCACGACGACGTCGATCTGCGGGGCATGGCCAACGGCTTCCACACGCTGGCCGTCCTGGCCGCCCTGCGGGGCGAGCGGAGCCCGGCCGAGGACACCTCGACCCTGCGCGTGCGTACCCCGTCGGGCGGCCTGCACGTCTGGTACGAGGCCGTTCCCGACGGCCGCCGCTGGCACTCCTCCGTGGGCCAGGGCGGCGGCTGCTCCCTGGCCTGGCAGGTGGACGTACGCGCGCACGGCGGCTACATCGTCGCCCCGGGAACCGTCACCCCCGCCGGGAGGTACGTGCCTGTGGAAGGCGCGGGGGAGCCCGCCCCCCTGCCCGCCTGGCTCGCGGGCGAACTGGAGCGCACGGGCCATCTGCGGGCCCAGCGGGTGCCCC
>NZ_JBJHPC010000838.1:0-2313 GCF_045257485.1 Streptomyces sp. YS-3
TGCCGGCGGTGCGACCGTCCATGGGGGGACCTCCGTGGCGGGAGTGCGGGGGGTGCGGCCTTGCGGAGCGGCGCGGCCCGGCCGCCCCGGAAGGTCTTTGAATGTTCTTGCTGAAACAACCGGAAAGCTATTGCGGTCGAGACGGTAGGTCTCCCGGACCAGCTGGTCAACCCTTTGGACACACCCTCGCCACACCGGGGAAATCTCCGCGCTTCCTCTCCGTTTTCTCTCCGCAAGGCCTTCCGCAAGGGATTGCAGTGGTGTTACGTTCAACCACGCTTCCTCCCGGGCGGTGGCGCGAACTCGCCCCTGAACGCCGGGAGCCGCCGCACCCGGCGGGTGCGACGGCTCGGAACGTGGTGCCGGGGCCTGGGAGCGGTCCGCTCAGAACCCGATCGGCTCGCGGACCAGGACGACGGTGCTGCGGTACGGAACCACCTCGCGCCCGTTGATCAGGATCTTGGCGAGCACACTGCGCTGTCCCATCACCCGCTGGGCACGGACGTCCTCCTTGGGCAGCGAGTACGTCTCGACGCGGCGCAGCGCGGTGTCGAGGTCGGCGACGACCTTCTGGGCGCCGACCACCCAGATCGACCGGCCCGCGCCGAACGCGTACGCGGCGAGCTGGCTGCCGCTCGCGGAGGCGGTGACGAGCCGGCCGTCCTCGGTCACGGCGTGCACACTGCCGACGACGACGTCGGGCGCCGAGCGCGTGGTGCGCACCTCGTCGCGGCGGGCGCGCGGGTCCCAGTCGGCCTGCTCGGCGCGGATGCTCTTGTAGCGGCCCGAGGCGTCGATGTCCTGCTGGATCCCGGAGAGCCGCAGGGTCTCGCTGGTGGAGGCGAAGACCGCCTTGTCGGTCGGCAGCTCCTCGGCCACGAGCGCGCGGGCGTCGGCGGCGGTCTCCACTATGTGCACCGTAAATCCGTTGCCCCGCAGGGCCTCGGCGGCCCGCTCCACGCTCTCGGCGCTCGCGGCGACGGCGAAGGACTCGTCGGCGGGCAGTACGGTGACGGCCTTCTCACTGGTGATGGTCTTCTCGCTCATGCCCGATGAACTTAGCGCCGCGCCGGGAGTCCCGTTCGAGCGCCGCTGGATCGGGCAACTGCGGCGCCCCGGCCATCGCATAGGCTCGGCCACGATGAAGAGCAACCTCGCCCCGCTGGCGCCCAAGGCCGACAAGGACACCGTGCGCCGGCACAACCTCAGCCTGGTGCTGCGGGCCGTCCACGACGAGGGCGAGACCACCCGGGCGGCCGTCGCGGCGCGCGTCGGGCTGACCCGGGCGGCGGTTTCCTCGCTGGTGGAGCAGTTGCTGGAGGGCGGGTTCCTCAGCGAGTCCGGCAAGACCTTCAGCGGGCAGGCGGGCCGGCCCGGCACCGTCCTCAAGCCCGCCAGGACCGGCGTCGCCGGGGCCGGCGTGGAGATCAACGTCGACTACACGTCGGTGTGTGTGGTGGATCTGGCCGGAACCGACCGGGTCCGGCTCACCGAGCACCTGGACAACCGGGGCGCGCCGCCCGCCGAGGTACTGGCCCGGGCGGCCCGGCTCACCTCACGGGCGCTGGACTCCGCCCGGCAGCAGGAGCTGCGGCCCGCCGGGGTGACGCTCGCCCTGCCGGGCCTGGTCGCGGGCGGCACCGTCCGCCAGGCACCGAACCTGGGCTGGAACGGCGTACCGGCCGACGACCTGTTCGCGCGGGCGCTCGCGGAGTGCCCCGGCACCCCCGCCCTGCCGGTGAGTTCGGAGAACGAGGCCAATCTCGCGGCGCTGGCCGAGCTGTGGTTCGGCGCCCCGGACGAGGCCCGTACGTTCCTCTACCTCTCCGGCGAGATCGGCGTGGGCGGCGCCCTCGTCCTGGGCGGTGAACTCCTGCGCGGCGCGCACGGCTTCGCCGGGGAGATCGGCCATGTCCCGGTGGACCCGTCCGGCCCCGAGTGCCGCTGCGGGGCGCGGGGCTGCCTGGAGCAGTACGCGGGCCAGTCGGCGCTGCTGCGCGGCGCGGGCATCGAGGAGGGCGCCGGTGCGGCGGGCGTGGCCGAGCTGGAGCGCCGGGCGCGGGCGGGCGACGAGCGGGCGCTGACGGCGCTGGACACGGCCGGGCGGATGCTGGGCCGGGTGCTGGCGGGCGCGGTGAACCTCCTGGACCCGCAGAGCGTGGTCCTCGGCGGCGTCTACCGCGCCCTGTCCCCGTGGCTCACTCCCCCGGCCGGGGCCGAGCTCGCCGCCCGGGTGGTGTCGGGCCTGTGGCCCCGGGACAGCGGCCGGCTGCGCGCCTCGTCCCTGGCGGGGGACGCGGCCCGGGGCCACAG
>NZ_JBJHPC010000839.1:0-2306 GCF_045257485.1 Streptomyces sp. YS-3
GACACGCCCACGCCCGCCCCCGCGATCACGGCCGCACTCGCCCTCGGCGACGACGCACTGGTGCTCTCGCACCGGCTGGGGGAGTGGGCCGGACACGCCCCCGTCCTCGAAGAGGAAGTAGCCCTCGCCAACATCGCGCTCGACCTGCTCGGCCAGGCCCGCATCCTGCTCACTCTCGCGGGCGACGAGGACCAACTCGCCTACCTGCGCGAAGAGCGGGCCTTCCGCAACCTCCAGCTCGTCGAACAGCCCAACGGCGACTTCGCCCACACCATCGCCCGCCAGCTCTACTTCTCGACCTACCAGAAACTGCTCTACGGACAGCTCGCGGCAGGCGAAAGCGACCTCGCCGGACTGGCCGCCAAGGCGGTCAAGGAAGTCGCCTACCACCAGGACCACGCCGAACAGTGGACCCTGCGCCTCGGCGACGGCACCGAAGAGAGCCACCACCGCATGCAGCGCGCCTGCGAAGCACTGTGGCGGTTCACCGGAGAGATGTTCCAGCCCGTCGAAGGCGTCGACATCGACTGGCAGCAGACCGAGAAGACATGGCTGGCCTCCATCACCTCGGTCCTGGAACAGGCCACCCTCACCGTCCCCGAAAGCCCCAGGACCGGTGCCTGGGCCGCCGGAGCCGGCCGCCAGGGCCTGCACACCGAACCCTTCGGCCGGATGCTCGCCGAGATGCAGCACCTGCACCGCAGCCACCCGGGGGCGACATGGTGACCGGCACGACCACGGCCCCAGCCGCCATGACCCCCCTCGAACAGGACCTCGCCCGGCTCGCCGGCTCGGTCCCCGACCCCGAGCTGCCCGTGATCACCCTGGAGGAACTCGGCGTACTGCGCGGAGTTCACCTGGAGAGCCCCGGCAAGGTCACCGTCCGCCTCACCCCCACCTACACCGGCTGCCCCGCCATAGAAGCGATGACCGCCGACATCGAACAGGTACTGCACGACAACGGAATCCCCGATGTCACAGTCGTCCGCGTCCTCTCCCCTGCCTGGTCGACCGACGACATCAGCGACGAGGGCCGCCGCAAACTGGCCGAGTTCGGCATAGCGCCCCCACGGCCGCAGCACACCCAGGGCCCCATCGCCCTCACCCTGTCCGTGCGCTGCCCGCACTGCGGCTCCACCGACACCGAGCTGCTGAGCAGGTTCTCCTCCACGGCGTGCAAGGCACTGCGCCGCTGCGTCGCCTGCCGAGAACCGTTCGACCACTTCAAGGAGTTGTAGATGTTCCATCCACTCCGGGTGAGCGAGGTCGAACGGCTCACGGACGACTCGGTGACCGTCACCTTCGACGTGCCACCGGAGCTGCGCGAGGCCTACCGGCACCGCCCCGGCCAGCACCTCGCACTGCGCCGCACCGTCCAGGGCCAGGAGATCCGCCGCACGTACTCGATCTGCGCACCCGCCGTCGAACAGCCCGGCACACCCGTCCTGCGCGTCGGCATCCGCCTCGTCGAAGGCGGCGAGTTCTCCACGTACGCCTTCAAGGAACTCACCGTCGGCGACGTGGTCGACGTCATGGAGCCGATGGGCCGCTTCATCCTGGAGCCCCGCGCCGGATACTTCGTGGCCGTCGTCGGCGGCAGCGGCATCACCCCCGTACTGTCCATCGCCACCACCCTGCTGGAACGGGAACCCAAAGCCCGCTTCTGCCTCATACGCAGCGACCGCACAGTGTCGTCCACCATGTTCCTGGAGGAGACAGCCGACCTGAAGGACCGCTTCCCCGACCGGTTCCAGCTGGTCACCGCGCTCTCCCGGGAGGAGCAGCAGTCCGGACTGCCCTCCGGCCGGCTCGATCAGGAACGGCTGACGGCCCTGCTGCCCGCACTGCTTCCGGTGGAGGAAGTCGACGGCTGGTACCTGTGCGGACCGTTCGGCCTGGTCCAGGGCGCCGAACGGGCCCTGCGCGAACTCGGCGTCGCCCGCGGCCGAATCCACGAGGAGATCTTCCACGTCGACGAGGCACCGGCGCAGAGCACCGCGGCGGCCACGGCCCCGGCGCACGCCACGCTGACCGCGACACTCCACGGCCGCTCCGGCACCTGGCCGGTCCAGGACGGCGAAAAGCTCCTGGACACCGTGCTGCGGGCACGCTCGGACGCCCCGTACGCCTGCAAGGGCGGGGTCTGCGGCACCTGCCGGGCATTCCTGGTCAAGGGCGAGGTCCGGATGGACCGCAACTTCGCCTTGGAGGAGGACGAGACGGAGGCGGGCTACGTGCTGGCCTGCCAGTCCCGCCCGGCTACGAAGGAAGTGGAGCTGGACTTCGATCGGTGAGGGGGACGGGGA
>NZ_JBJHPC010000840.1:0-2306 GCF_045257485.1 Streptomyces sp. YS-3
CCCCCCAAGCCCCGGGAGTGACCCTTCCCCCGGCGTCCGACGGAGGACACTGACCGATGCGGGTCTCGCAACTGCGCGATGCCAAGCCGCTCCTGCTGACGGACGCGGGCGACGCCTGGGACAAGCTGGCGGAGACGTTCTCCACGCACACCACCGACTGCGGAAGGTACCTGCACCGGCCCCTCCAGCAGGGCAACTGGGGCGGGATCACCGCCGAGTCCGCGGCCGACCGGCTCGCCCGGATGCAGCGCGACCTGCTCGTGGCCAAGCAGGAACTCGACGCCGTGGGAACGGTGTTGCGCGCCTGCGGCGAGGTGTTCGCCGCCCAGCAGGGCAAGCTGGCACACGCCATCGAGGACGCGACCGGCGCCGGATACCACGTCGCGGAGGACGGCAAGGTCACCGCGCCGAGCGTCGACACCAGCGGGATGAAGCCCGGTGACGTGGCGATGATGCAGCGCGACCAGACCACCCGCGCCCAGGGGTACGCCGACCGGATCGGCGACGCGCTCGCGGCGGCGGAGAAGGCCGACAAGGAGTACGCGAAGGCGATCAGGCTCTTCACCGAAGCGGCGAACCGCTGCGGCAGGGGCGACTGGAGCACCAAATTCGCGGACATGGCGGCGGCGAACGCGCTCAACGGCCAGCTGCTGCACGAGCTCGGCATGCCCGACAAGAACGGCTCGCCCGCCGCCGTACAGGCCTGGTGGGCCCAGCTCTCCCCGAGCCTCCAGGCCGAACTGATCCAGGACTACCCGCAGGAGATCGGGAACCGCGACGGCATACCGGCCACCGACCGCGACCGCGCCAACCGGACGTATCTGCCGATGCTGCTCGACAGCCTCCAGTCGGAGTACGAGGGAGCCGACGGGGACAAGGCGAAGGCCCTCAAGGACAAGATCGAGGGCCTCAAGGGCATCCAGAAGCAGCTGGCGGCGGAGGGCGAGCCGCGCCCGTACCTGCTGGGCATCGGCTCGGAGGGCAAGGGCCGGGCCATAGTCTCCTTCGGCAACCCGGACACGTCGAAGAACGTCTCCGCGTACGTGCCCGGCCTCAACACCAAGCTCAGCGGCCACTTCGCGTCCTCGGACGTGGACCGGGCCCGGAACGTGGCGACCATGGCGAACAAGATGTACCCCGACACCACCACCGCCTCGGTGGTCTGGCTCGGCTACGACTGCCCGCAGCTCGACGGCTTCAAGTGGTCGGCGACGGACGTGATGAGCGAGGACGACGCGAAGGCGGGGGCGCCGGCGTACGACAGGTTCCTCAGCGGCATCCGGGCCACCCACGAGTCCGGCTCACCGCACGTCACAGCCATCGGCCACTCGTACGGCTCACTCACCGTCGGCCAGGCGACCCAGCAGTCCGGCGGCATCCCGGCGGACGACGTGGTCCTGGTCGGCAGCCCCGGCGTCGGCGTGGACAAGGCGTCGGACCTCGGGGTGGGCGCGGACCACGTCTACATAGGCGCGGCGGAGAACGACCAGGTGACCTACCTCCCGTCGCCCAACCCGCTGGAGTACATGGCGCCGGGCAGCGAATACGGCCCGAAGAAGAACTGGTTCGGCACGGACCCGGCGGACGACCACTTCGGCGGCCACCACTTCGCCGTGGCGCCGGGCAAGGACACCGGCCTGACGGGCCTGGCCACGGGCGACCTGCCCGCGCACTCGATCTACTTCGACCCCGACGCGGGCGGCGACTCCCTCCCCAACATCGCGAGCGTGGTCACGGGCCACGGCGACCGCATCACGGCGACGAGGCCGCGATGAGGGCCCGGGGACGGCGGGTGGCGTGCGCGCTGCTGCTCGCGGCGGCACTGACCGGCTGCGGAACGGGCAGCAGTGGTCAGAGCGACCAGCAGGTACGACAGACCCAGAAGGCACCGAAGATGAACATGCAGCAGGCGGGCGAGGGCTCGGAGAAGATCCTGGACGCCACGCTGGCGGCGATCCAGCCGCCGGTGAAATGGGCGTACGGAACCCCCATGCAGGAGGCATGCAGCACGGACCTCAACGAGCCGACGGGCAGGACGACGGTCACCCGCAGCCGCAACATCCTGACGATCGTCTCCCCCCACCGCCGGGGCAGCCTCCTGGGCGTGGTCCAGCGCTACTGGGAGTCGGCGGGCTTCAAGGTGACGAGCGTCCGGAACGACGAGTCGATGCCGTGGGTACGGGCGAGCCGGGCGGACGGCTTCAGCGTGTCCTTGCAGGTGGGAAGCGTGGGGAACGTCTTCCTCAGCGCGAGTTTCGCGTGCGCCAAGGACGCGGAGATGACGTATCCGGCGGGGACACCGGGGA